>JAJZYV010000028.1 GCA_021797955.1 Thermoplasmata archaeon | reverse complement strand
TTACATCTGAGTCCTTGTGTGCATAAATTTCCACTATTGCGCTGTGAAGTGAATCCTTATCCCATCTTGGGGCAGTGCATCCTTCAATATAATGAACCTTTGATCCCTCATCCCCTACCACTATTGTATGCTCAAATTGACCGGTGCTCTCGTTATTCATCCTGAAATATGTTTGCAGTGGCATATCAATATGCACCCCTTTTGGAACATAAAGGAACGATCCACCGCTCCATACCGCTCCATTCAAAGCAGCAAATTTATTATCAGTGAACGGCACAGCCTTACAGAAGTAGTCCTTTACGAGATCTGGATGATTCTTAACTGCAGAGTCAAGATCCATGAAAACAACTCCCTTATCTTCCCAAACCTTTTTCAGCGAATGGTAAACACCTTCGCTTTCATATTGAGCGACCGATCCTGCCAGATACTTCTGTTCCATTTCAGGAATGCCGAGTTTCTGGAAAGTGTCCTTTATCTGATCTGGAACATCATCCCAGTTTCTTGATTTTCTGTCGTCTGGTTTATTGTAGTAAGTTGTGTTTTCCCAGTCTATTCCAGACAGGTCTGGACCCCAAGTAGGCATAGGTTTTGACTGAAAAATTTCCAAGGCTTTCAATCTCAATCTCCTCATCCAGTCTGGTTCTTTCTTAATCTCTGAAATTTCTTCAACCACCGCCTTATTCAACCCTTTACCCGTGGAATAAATAGGGCTAAACGAATCCCTGAATTCCCAATCGGAAGTCTTTGAATCTTTCAAACTCTCTACCAGTCTTTCTATTTCCTCTTCTTTTGTAATTTGTGGTTCCATAACATCACGCTCTTATCCAATCATAGCCTTCTTCTTCTATCTTAAGGGCAAGGCTCTTATCCCCATCTTTAGCGATTTTACCATTTACCAATACATGAACGAAATCAGGGTCAATATTTTTGAGAATTCTTTGATAATGCGTTACAATAAGAAAAGCAACTTCGCTGTTGTGATATTTTATTATTTCCTCTGCTACAAATCTCAGTGCGTCAACATCTAGACCAGAATCAATTTCAGCCAATACGATCACTTTAGGCTTCAGAACGGCCATTTGCAGAATCTCAAATCTCTTTCTTTCTCCACCGGAAAATCCGTCATTCACAGACCTTGACATGAATGATTCGTTCAGTCCCACGAGTCTGAGGTGTTCCTTAACTTCATTAAAGAACTCCGTTATGCTCTTTTTATCTTCTGGGTGCAACTGTTTGTAGGCTGTTCTCAAAAAGGATGAAATTTTGACACCTGGGATAGCAATCGGGCTTTGGAAGGCAAGGAAAAGTCCAGATCTTGCTCTGATTTCTGGGGTTTCTGTCGTTAAATCCTTCCCATCCAGAAGAATTCTACCTCCATTAATTTCATAGTTAGGATGACCGATCAGCACATTTCCGAGAGTGCTCTTTCCAGCTCCATTTGGACCCATAAGGGCGTGAATTTCTCCACCATTTATTGTCAAATTTACACCATTGAGGATCTTTTTTCCTTCCACGCTTGCTGAAAGATTCTCAATCTTGAGTTGTACCATAGTTCCAGAATGACTTTAAGTTATTTAAACACTTTCTTATGTCTATAATGAATAAACTTAATATATGAACTTTAGATATCATAACATGGAAAGTGAACTGGCTGTTAGTCCATTACTGGGAAGTGTAAAATCTAGTATACTCTCAATGCTGGAAAGCGGGGAAAGGAGTGTTACTTCTCTTTCAAATGAACTTGGAATAAATAAGACAGCAGTTAAGGAGCACATGGACTTTCTTGAAAAAAAGGGATACGTTAAATCATTTTTCAAAAGGGAACCTACAGGCAGGCCCTCAAAATGTTATGAAATTACTAATTATGGAATGCAGTTATTTCCAAAAAAATATCCAGAACTAATGGTGACTTTCCTTGATGAGGTAAAGAAAGAATACGGTGAAATGAAATTAAATCTGATTCTAGGAAGAGTGGCTGACAGGCTAATGGAAAAGGCAGGTTTGATAGACTCTACAGGTGTTTCTAAGAACAGAGAAGAAAAGATTGCCAAGCTCAGGAGCTTTGTGGACGCACTTAACAATCTGGGATATTACGCTAAAATGGAAGTAGATGGTGAAACTGTAAGGATCATAAGGCATAACTGTATTTTTTATGAAATTGCAAAAAATAACAGAAATGTGATATGCGATGTTCTTGGAAAAGATCTTATTCAAAAATCCGTAGAAAATAGGTTCACGTTAGTTGAAAAATTCTCAGAAGGAAGCAATAAATGTGTAGTTGAAGTGGACCTAAACCAACCACAGTGAAATCAATTCATGTCCAGCTTTAGGTTGTGGATCATTTCATTCACTGTTTTTTCCAGGTTAAAGTTGGCGCTGAAGTTCCAATCTCGTTTAGCATCTGACACATCTACAGATTGGGGCCATGTGTCTGCTATTTTCTGTCTGTAATCTGGAACATAGTTTACCTTAAACTCAGGATATGTCTTTCTGATCTCATCCTCTAATTCCTCGCAAGTCATGGAATACCCCATTATATTGTACGAGGTACGAATTTTGATTGAGTCCCGCGGAGTGGCCATTAATCGGAGTGTTGAACGCATTGCATCCTCCATATAAACCATCGGCAAACTGGTTTCCTTTTTAAGGTAGCAGGTGTAGTTTTTCCCTCCAACAGCGCTTTTTATCATTTCAACAGAAAAGTCAGTGGTCCCTGCCGTTGGAGAAACTTTTGAACTTATTACACCCGGAAAGCGTATGCTTCTCACATCCAGATCATATTTTCTATTGTAGTACTGGCAAAGCATCTCAGCGCTCAACTTGGTGATTCCATACATGGTAGTTGGTATGGAACTATGACGAGTTCCTGCGTTGTTTTTTTCTGCCTCTGGACCGTATACGGCTATACTGGATGGAATGAATAACTTATCAATTTTCTTGGCAACTGAAGCATTTAACACATTGACCGTTCCCGTGAGATTCACGTTGTAGGCCAGAAAAGGGTCCTTCTCACCACTTGCAGAAAGGATTGAAGCAAGATGGTAGATTTCACTTATCTGGTATTGGTCAATAAGTCCGTAAAGCTTAGTCCAGTCCCTAATATCCAAAGTTTCGAATTTAACCCTTCCATCGGCCTTAAAATTTTCCACTTTCTTAATATCTGTAGCAATGATTTGACCATCATAGCTTGCAAGAAGATAATCGATTAGTTCAGATCCTATTTGACCAGATGAGCCTGTAATAAGGATGTTAGTCATGTGAGTAGATTTCATTTTAGTTTAAAAATATGGTTAGTCGTGCAGGTGAATTAAATCTAACTTCAGAATGAAACGTTTCCATAGTTCCAAAATTCAAAGAAAAATTTGATGAATTAATCTATGCAATAAAGAAACGAAATTAGATTGGTAAGGTCAATCATTTAAACACCAGAAAAATCTGGGAAAGAGAATAATTGGGAAAATAGCTTAATGCATCACTTAATGCTATGGACGCAGTTTTATTGCAAAGTTAAAGACCTCAATTCATTTTATTTATCACCTAAGTAAAACTCCAATTTTAAATAGAAAAAATTTAAAGTGTATAACCGATAAAGATATAAAGAGATAAGTGGTGAAATTAATGCCTAAGGTTTCAGTAATAATGGGAAGTCAGTCGGATTATGAGGTAATGAAAGAAGCTATTGAAACGGTAAAATTTTTTCAGGTGGACTGCGAAAGCAAAGTCGTTTCAGCACATAGGACACCTAAACTTATGTATGATTTTGCAGATAAGGCAAGTGCACGCGGAATCGAAGTAATAATCGCAGGAGCAGGGGGTTCTGCGCACCTTCCCGGAATGGTTGCTGCAATAACAAATTTACCCGTTATAGGAGTGCCTGTGATGACAAAAGCCCTGAAGGGCATTGATTCTCTGCTTTCAATAGTTCAAATGCCTTCGGGCATACCCGTTGCAACTGTTGCCATAAATAATGCAAAAAATGCCGGATTACTGGCAATCAGGATACTATCACTCAAATATCCAGAGTTGGCATTCAAGATGAGAAATTACATGGAAGCAGAGAGGGAAATGGTTGAAAACACAAGATTACCATAAGACAATTGGAATAGCAGGGGCGGGACAACTTGGACAAATGATGATTCTGGAATCAAGAGGACTGCCATTAAAGTTCAATGTGTATTGCGAAAGCCCGAACGATCCTGCAGCTAAACTGGCGGACAAGGTATTTGGCCCAGAAAATTATAAAGAATTCGTAAATGAAAGTGATGTAGTAACTTTTGAGTTCGAACATATCAATCCAAAACTGATAAACTACGCAGAAAGCAAGGGCAAGCTGAGACCCTCATACAAGTCAGTTGCACTGAAGATGGAAAGGCATAAAGAGAAGGAATTTCTAAGGGGCAATAATTTTCCAGTAGGCGATTTTATTATCGCGAACGGTGGAAAAGAGGCATTATTGAATTCAAGAAAATGGGAAAAATTTGTTATAAAAACATCCACAGGTGGATACGATGGAAAGGGGCAGTATTACTGGAATGACTTAAAAGAATTCCCAGAGTCTTCGGACGAAATCTTCGTTGTTGAAAAATTCATTCAGTTTCAATATGAAGCGTCCATAATATGCGCAAGGGATATTCAACATAAAATTTATTTTTTTGAGCCTTCCTTTAACTACAACAGGAAGGGAATTCTAATCAGTAATATAGCACCGCTTGACGATAAAAAGGTAACTGAAAGAATAAAGGAAATATCAAGAGACTTACTGAATGCTTTGGAGTATATTGGGGTCATGGGAATAGAATTCTTTATCACAGAGGATGGGCCAATAATAAATGAATACGCTCCAAGGGTACACAATACCGGGCACCACACTTTGATGGGAAGCTCGATTTCACAGTTTGAATTCCACATCAGGGCAGTTGCGAATTTGCCCATGTTCAAACCGGAGACCTATAGACCATCTGGTATTGTGAACATAATTGGAATTAATTTAAGCGAAGAACAACTGACTGAAATACTCTCTCTAGGAAATACTAGGGTGTATGACTATGGAAAATCTCCCGTTAAGAGGAAGAGGAAAATGGGTCACGTCTGTATTACTGCAAACAGCAATGATGAGCTCCGAGAGACCCAGAAAAGGGTAATCACGATCTTGTACGGAGCAGGGATTGACAATTTTATATAATTTTTAAAATGTGTATAAAAAACCAGTTTTCTTTGGTCAATATTATAAAGCAGCCCTAGATTTCTTGCCATGGTTGAAGAGGAACCATCAGGTTTTCCAGGAATACCTCCAAGATGGACTTCGAGCGCAAAGGAAGGAGTTGGAACGGCAATGGAAAGAAGTTCCAAAATTCATTTTACTATTTCACATGGCATCTTAAACGAGGTTTATTACCCCGGATTGGACACAGCCCAAATCAGGGATCAGGAACTTCTGATTGTGGGAAACCAAAAATTTTTTGAAGAGAAAAGAGACACAATTCATAATATCGAAACCATCAGATCGGGAATTCCAAGTTATATCATTCACAATGAAGAAAAGGATGGATCTTTTAAAATTGAAAAGACAATTTTTGTGGATGGTGAGAACGATGTTCTTGTTCAGCACGTGATATTTAGGAATAAGAGCAATATGAATCTCGACTTATACACACTAATTTCACCCCATATCAATAATGGAGGATCTCAAAATACCTCTTGGATAGGGGAATATAAAGGAAAAAAGTTTCAATTTGCATCAAAGGACGGCACATATCTTGCCCTTTATTCCGATCAATGTCAAGGTGAAATGAGCTGTGGCTATTCAGGGTATTCTGACGGCTGGCAGGATTTAAAGCACAATTTTAAGCTCACCACACACTTTGAGAGCGCAAAAAACGGGAATACCGCCATCACTGGAAAAGTAACACCAGAAAATAATGGTAGCTTTGATATTTTCATAGCATTTGGAAGCAGTCCAGAAGAGGCTGCCCTGAAAACCATAAGATCAAAAAATCTTGGATGGGAAAATGCATTAAAGAATTATAACCAGAAATGGAACGCATATAGAATAACCGTTTCGAAAAATAAACTTCTTAGCAACAAAACGAAAAAAAGATCTCTCGAGGACCTAAGTCTGCTCGTACTTCGTAGCCATATTTCAAAGGAGCCACTGGCAGGAGGATTGATTGCCAGTCTTTCCATACCCTGGGGGTTCAGCAAAGGTGATGACGATCTTGGCGGATACCATCTAATATGGGCAAGAGACATGGTAGAGGCTGCTCAGGGGTTGATTCTTATGGGGGACATTAAAGGGGCGGTAGAGGCACTTAGGTTTTTGCAATCAACTCAGGAAGAAGATGGACACTGGCCACAAAATATGTGGTTAAACGGGACTCCCTACTGGAAAGGCTTGCAAATGGATGAAACTGCTTTTCCCCTGATTCTTCTTCACGACCTATGGAAAAGAGGTCACATAGATTTGGTAGATTTTAAGGAAATGCTCTTGAGAGCTGTCAATTTCATTCTCGCCAATGGACCTGTAACAGATCAGGACAGATGGGAAGAGGATGGCGGCTATTCTGCCTTTACAATCACTGTGGAAATTACAGCACTCAATAAAGCTTCAGAAATGGCAGATAATCTCGGTTTGAAAATGATTTCTGATTTCTCTCAGGAATTGGCAGATATCTACCTGACTAATCTGGACAAATGGTTATACAGAACAAACACAGAACTTTCCAGGAAATATGCAGTACAGGGTCATTATGTAAGGATATCTCAATCAGATCAGGATGAAGATGGATTCATTCCGATTAAGAACAGACCGTGGTCCGCTAACATGATGAATGTACAGGAAGTCGTGAGCACAGGATCGTTATCAATGGTCAGGTTCGGTTTGAAGAGTCCAAATGATCAAAATATTTTGAACACCATTAAAATCATTGATGGAGAATTACTGGTTGAAACTCCAAACGGCCCAGTCTGGCACAGATACACCAATGATGGTTACGGTGAGCATAATGAAGGTTCTCCATTTGACGGAACGGGGCATGGAAGAGGCTGGCCACTGCTTACAGGTGAAAGAGCCAATTATGAAATTTCAGCGGGAAATCTTCAGAAAGCAGAATATCTTCTAAAATCAATGGAAAACTTTGCGAACTTGGGAGGTATGATACCTGAACAAGTTTGGGATTCAGAAGATATCGCGGAAAGAGGATTGTTCAAGGGTAAACCATCAGGTTCTGCTATGCCACTCGTATGGGCACACGCTGAGTATCTGAAAACCTGCTGGGGGATAGAGAACGGAAGGCCATATGATCAGGATCAGAACATACTAGAAAGATATGTCAATAAAAAATTGAATTCAGGAAAGGACCTGTGGTCTTTCAGGAATAAAACTAAAAGGTCGCATGGAAAGGAGGCAATAATAATTGTTGCCAGGACAGATTTTTTCCTGAGGTTCACTAAAAACAACTGGATGACATATGAAGACACGAACAGTCAGAAAGTCCTTCAAGAAGTGCACTACGTGGAGGTAGATACGAAGGAAATGAAAGAAGGTGATAAGCTTGAATTTACGTTTTATTGGAAAATCTCAAGTAACTGGGAGGCAGAAAATTTCCATATTCTATTCTGAAATTTTTTCTGTTTTTGAAGAGTTGGGTTCACGATTTAAATTAATTTTACTTTTATTTAATACAAAACTGCCTACAAATCCTATTCCTACCATAAGTGAGGCAATCAGAAAATCTCCAGTGTAACCGAAGCTTGTCACAATAAATCCTGAGATAAATGCGCCAAGTATCTGCCCTGAGCCGAGAATTGAATTATAATAGCCAATAGCTCTTCCTCTTGTGTTCTTATCTGCTAATTTAGTCACCTTTGTAATCTGCGTTATTCCAATAAAACTCCAGACGAAGCCCATTGCACCATAAACCAGAACAACAATTATCATAAATCCAAATGATACCAATCCCAGAAAAGGAATAATACTGGTCAGCGAAAAGACAACCATTCTAATTATCAGGGGTATGTATATGGCTTTTTCCAGGCTAAGTCTTCGAATATACCCACTTGCCATGTTAAAGGAAACAACCGAAAATGCACTGTTCAGCAAGTACATAGTATAAACCACTCCCTCTGAGGCATGGTAATTTTCTATCAAAAAAACAGGATATGGTGTAAAATATGTTTGAAAACCCACCATTAAGAAACCGCTTAACAATAGGTACAACCATAAATCTCGTCCAATCTTTACCCCTTTTTTCCTTCCAAATAGCTTTATTACGTGAATAACGTAGGAAGGAGCATATCTTGTTCTTTCAAATGTCCTGATTGAAAAGAGACCAGACAGGGACGATCTTTTTACCTTAACCTTTGATTCTCTTAACAGGAAGAAAGCCAGGAAAAATGCTACGAGATATATGAGCGATCCCATAAGATAGATGTCCTTTAAAGTTGAAACAGAAGAGGAGTCATTTAAGACTATAATTAGTCCTAGCGTTAATCCTCCTACGGTTCCAATTGTCGATATTGCACTGAACACAGATACCGTTTTGGCCCATTGACTTTCATGTTCATTTTCAATTACCAGTAGAGTCGAAACCGGCACGGATGCCATTGAGAAAAACTGGAAGAGGACAAGAATCCCAATATAGGAATAAATCGTGTTTGTGAAGATTATAAAGAGTAGAGAAATGAATGACCCAAAAAATCCAATAAGAACGAATATTTTTCTCTTCATCACATTATCAGAAATATTTCCCCAAAGGATAAGGGCAAGTACTGATGACAGGGATGAAAGTGAGGATGCTATCCCCACGAACACGACTCCTCTGTGAAAATAAAATGAGATAAATAGTGGTATCATCGGAGTTAATACACCTCCTGACACATTGGAAAATATGTAGGACAGATACCAGAGTCTCCATCTGGGACTTTGGCTAACTGGAGATAATTCCGACTCCACCATAGGGGGGCACTTTTCAAAGGATTTCTTTCATGGTATAAATATTACCATAATTCATGGGTGATTTCCCTAAATTTTTCAATTTTAATATTCAGTGTAATTCTATCCTGGCAAATTTCTCAGAATAAAAAATAACTGCAGGCACTCAATCACGGTGTATCTTCTGAAAGCCTGTTCTTCGATGTTTTTGATAAATCTGCTTTATTTAGTATGTATAGAAATTTTCATCGTGAATCTGTTCGCTCTCATCTGAATTGACTTTGCTTTGGTCCACAAGAAGTTTAGAACCATAGGTTGCCCTTAAACACGTTTCGATAGGTTTTTTGAAGACTCGAACACTATTTCCTCAATTTTGACATAATCTGATTGATAAATCGTAAATATGAGAATTCCGTGCGAATGATAGGAAAGGCAATTTTCTAACTCGCGTAGTCAGAAAACTTTTTTATTCTTACCATATTTTCCGTATATTGGATAAAACTAAAATCGCATGGACGGTGTCCTTCGCCTATATTGCATATCTATTTGTTGGCCAAATTCCATTTTTAAAGAATCTTTCAGCCTTTTCAACGCTTAATGTATCTTTGCTATTGCTGGTCAGTTATGCAATCAGTACAGCTCTATTAATGGGAGTAAAACAATCTGGCAAATTCTTCATTATTGCGGGAGTAGTAGGATCATTGCTTGAGCTTTTAAGTCTCCGAACAGGGATACCATTTGGAAATTATTATTACACAGTCGGGCTGGGACCGCTCATAGGCCCAATGCCAATATTTATCCCATTATTGTGGGCCTCGTTGAGTTTCTATGCTTATGAAGCAGGGAAAAACATTGCAATGCCGTTTCTATTAGTATCACTGGACCTTTCATTTGATCCAAGATTCTCTGGCAGACTTTGGGTTTGGACCTCGTCAACACAGTACTTTGGAGACCCATGGACTAACTTTGTTGGATGGTTTGTCACTGCAACAATTATTTCCACTATTTTCTATTTCTTCAAAATTGGCAGAGGAAGTACTGATATTAGAGCCATTTTATTCATAGTGCTATTTGGCATCGATAATTGCATCTCTGATCTCTATGATAAACTGGTAGGCCCAGCAATAATATCATTTTTAATATTTTTAATCATATTGGCTACATATATGTTAGGGAGGAAATCTGAAAAAATAGGTGCATTTTACAGTATCTCCAATGGTAAGGAAACAATTTGATGCTTCTTTTTTGAATTATCGCTTATTGAACTCAAGAAAAGCACTATTTAAATGGTTAAACAAAGGATTTATCCATCAAGTCACAGTTTGTAAATCTTTTTAGATTCCTCATAAATTTGATTCATGAATTTTGGATCTGCGATTGTAACCATTTCTTCTACACGTTCCTTTATGCTTTTCCCTCTCAAATCTGCA
>JAJZYV010000027.1 GCA_021797955.1 Thermoplasmata archaeon | reverse complement strand
CTTGAACTCAGTATATGGCGCCTTCCTCAGTCGCATGTAATGGTATGTTTCATTCATATTTCATGATTTCGGTTCCATGCTGAATTTAGGAGAAAAATCAACTAAATATTGACAGTGTCACCAAATATTTATAGTCAATCCGCAGTTAATCTTCAAGTGCAGATATTCAAAGTTCTGGACCTTTTTTCTGGCATGGGTGGATTTTCCTATGGTTTCGCGCATGAGGGCTTTCAAACTACGGGAGTTGATATAAAGGAAGAAGCTGGACTTTCATATCAGCATTTAAACAAAGGTAAATTCATACTGTCCGATCTTCACAACGAATTGATTGGCGACAGAGATTATGATGTAATAATAGGAGGGCCTCCTTGTCGCCCATGGTCATCTGTCAATACGATAAAAAGAGGGGAAAACCATCCGGACTACACTCTGGTTAGAAAATTTTTAGAACACATCAGGTATCTTAAACCAAGGTTGTTCATAATGGAGAATGTGCCACCTCTGGCAAAAGATTCTATTTTGAGTGAGCTAATATCATCTACAAAGGATATGGGCTACTCTGTAGATAAGATAAAGGTCACATATTCTAATTTTGGTGCCAGTGTAAAAAGAACAAGACTTATAATATCTGGTATTCTCGAATCAGATGTTAGCAGTTTCCTTCGTAGCTTAAATTTCGAGACTATAAAAGCTGGTACTGTAAGAGATTCTATTTCAGACCTGCAGGACAAGGATTACGGGAGCTTACCTGATCACATCTGGCCAAATCTAACTACAATCAGAAGTTATGAAAAATATTACAAAAGTGGAAAATATGGTTGGAGAATTCTAAAATGGAATGAACCTGCCCCTTCCTTTGGAAATGTGATGAAAACCTATACTCTTCACCCAAACTCTTCGTTTGAGAAAGGTTATTTCAGGACAATATCAATAGCTGAAGCTGCAAGAATCATGGGATTCCCTCAATCATTTGCCTTCCCGGGGAAGATACCCATGGGAAAAAGGTACCAGATGATAGTGGACTCAGTAAGCCCAATCTTTTCCAGTGTAATGGCCAAAATAACTAACAATTTTCTCAAAGGGGAATTTGATTATGTCTCAGATGAGAACCGATACATCTCGTGAAATTTCGGCAAAACTGCTGAATTGGTGGAAACAGTATGGCAGGAAATACAGCTGGAGACTCACCGAAGACCCATATAAAATTATGATAGCCGAGTTGATGCTGCACAGAACGAAAGCCTCACAAGTCGATAACATTTTCAGCAATTTTGTAGAAAAATACCCAAAATTTGAAAATCTAACTACGGCTGATCCATCCGAGATAGTAAATATCTTGAGACCTCTGGGACTCAACTGGCGAAACGAATATTTTGTTGATCTCATAAAAGAGATTAAACTGGTCTATGGTGGACAGATGCCCATTAAAAAGAAAGAATTGATGTCACTTCCAGGCGTTGGAGATTATGTGGCATCTGCTGTGAGATGTTTCGCATACGGCTACGCTGAAGTCGTCTTGGACATAAATACTTCTAGAATTATATCGAGACTGAACGGTTTTCGTCAAACCGGAGAAATGAGACGAAAGAAAAGGGTCAGGAATGCATATTTAAAGATTCTTGACAGAAAGAACCCACGAGAATTCAACTATGCCTTGCTTGATCTGGGTGCTATTATATGCACATCTCATGATAAAAAGTGTTATATTTGTCCATTGAGTGAATGGTGTGTAACCGCAAAAAATGAGGTGATTAAATAAGGGAAAAATTCGTAGCAGATTTGGTAAAGGATGTCCTTGGACCAAGGGATGGCCCCCTTGAGCGCCTCTCATCGTTTCAAAACCCGTTGAATGAATATCTTACAGGTGTTCTCATACCAGTAAAACAATACATTGATGTCCTCGAGGAAAAAGAATTTCAGGATGAATTGGTGGGTGAGGAAGGTCACGATGAGGTGGAGGATACCTCAGATCAGATGATAGGTGAAGCACCTGTTGCCTCCCCATCTCTTGATCCAAAGAGAAGACCTTCTAGCATGGGCATTACCTTTTTTGTTGATACAGATGAAGATAATTTTCGGGTATGTCTCACCTGGGGAATCTATGAAGAAATCACTGACGGCGGAATTGTTTATTATCAGAGACATCCCAAAGGAAAAATCCTGAAAGTGCCTATGAATGGGAAAGATAGAGTAAAAATTAGCAACGACAGCTTTGTTTATCTCAATTATAGCATAGAAACTCTGGATCGTTCCAGTAATAGAAAAAAGATTTCTCTTTATATAGTTAATAATATAGAACCTCAAGATAGACGCAAAACAGAAGTTAAAGAAGCTATTTTTCAACCTCAGATTAGAATAAAACTTGGTAAAAGTACCAGCCTTGCAAAATTAAACACAAAAAATTCAAATAATTCAGAAGATGCAGAACTGGCTCTTTTATACAGGCATCGAGATTTTAGTGCTAAAGGACATCTTTGTTCAGTTATTTTGAAGGAGTTTGATCCACAGATTCTTTCCGATCATTATAAAAATATCTATTCAGCAGAGGCCCTCAAAAGTCCGGCATTTAAGTGGATTGATGGGATCGTCTCAGCAGATTTAACAAGAAGTGACATCAATGAGTTTTCAGAGCCGGACCTGAGAACCGAGTTCGTTCCGATGTATTCAGTTCCAGGACCCCAGTATGAGATATTTGATAGGGAGGGCAGATCTCTCACATTTTTGGCCAGTGATCTTGCTCAGGCCTGGAACCCTGAAGACTTGAAAAAACGATTATTTCCGATGATAGAATCGTTCAAGGAATGGATAGAATCAAACCGGGATGAGCTTGCTGGGCGTTCAGGGGATGAAAAGATAATTTTGTCCAGACTTCCTGACAGTGCAACCTTATCTTTAAATCGCATGAAGAAAGGTCTGAATTTACTCTTAAATGATGAAAAGGCAAGACTGGCATTCTGTTTGACAAATAAAGCAATGGATTTACAGTATGGTTGGAACAGCAATGGAAAAAGGCTCGAATGGCGTCCGTTTCAAATGGCATATTTTCTTTTAACCATTGAATCAATATTTAATGTCAATTCTGATGACAGAAGAACATGTGATCTGCTCTGGGTTGCCACGGGTGGTGGTAAAACCGAGGCATATCTTGCAATAATCGCATTCACAATCACCCTCAGACGATTGAGGCAACTTGATGGACCAGACGAAGGTTTTGGAACCTCGGTCATAACCAGATATACTCTGAGATTACTGGCAGTACAGCAATTCAGAAGAACCCTTTCTCTGGTAACAGCACTGGAGTATTTGAGAGTTTTTAAAAATGGTCAAAATCAGATAGGGTGGAGACCTTCAGGTTATACTGAATCAAAAAACCCAGTTCTGGGCTCAACACCATTCACGATAGGGTTATGGGTCGGTAGTGGGGTAACTCCAAACACTCTTGAAGGAAGTGATTATACAACGGAAGGAGCGATAAGTAAACTTAAGAAGGCTTCAGATCCTCGAAGTACTTCAGAACCAGCTCAGATAACGACATGCCCTGCATGCCATTCTGTTTTATCAATACCGGCTGAAGGTCTTGAAAAGGGTACACATATTCTTTACCTGATTTTCAAATCGGTTAAGGATAAATTGCAGAAAGGTATCTCAACAGTTACCGGCGTGTATGGTAAGATCACTTTAAACAGGATTGAACTCAAAGAAAATAGCAACAAGAATTACTTAACTCTGAGGTTTGAATTCGAGACAAAGAACAGGCTTAGCATTGCAGAAATAGAATCCTTTCTCAGAAATGCAATAAACAAAATGAAAAAATACGACAGTTCTCTTGCACCGGCCTCTTCTCACATTACAAGGCCGGGTTATTTCCTGAGAACATACATAAATAGAAATCAGGGAGCACATGAGTATAACTTCGAAGTATATTGCCCCAATCCTGACTGCCCGTTATCATCAAATTGGTTTGCAGGATCACCTGCAGGGCTAATACATAACAGAGATGTTGAAGAATTTCTGGCAGACAGGCAGACTTCACTCAATACAAAATTAAAATTGAATGATGTTATCGAACCATTTCAGGCGGGGGATATTCATTATTCTGATAGAGTTCAGATTCCGGCAATAACTGTGGATGACCAGATTTACATGAATCCTCCATCGGTGCTTCTCTCCACGGTTGATAAATTTGCCAGACCAGCCTTTGAACCAAGATCGTCGGCGATATTTGGGAATTTTGATTTTTATCATTCTATATATGGTTATTACAGAGAGAATCTACATGGAAGGGGAGTCGCCATACACCCATCACCAATGGGAGGAAAAACCCCTCTTTACGTAAAAGTGGAAAAAGCAGCACCCCCAGATCTTATATTGCAGGACGAATTACATCTCATTGAGGGCCCACTTGGTGGGATGGTTGGTATATATGAAACTGCAATAGATTATCTGATCAGGGAGGGATCTGGTATTATACCGAAATATATCGCCTCCACTGCCACGATAAGGAATGCTGAGGATCAGGTTAAAGCTATTTTCACAAGAAAAGTGCACCTATTTCCTCCATTTGGTAACAACTCGGATGACAGATTCTTCGTAAAAGAATCAGAAGGTCACGCGCTTGAAGAGAGTTTGCCTGGGAGGCTTTACATCGGTATCGCGACGCCAGGTCGTGGTCCTCTCACACCAATTTATCGTATATGGGCAAGACTTCTGCAGACTGGATGGGAGAACGGTGACAATCCGGAAGTAAATAGATTTTGGACTGTGGCCGGTTATTTCAATTCAATCAGAGAACTAGCTGGTGCTGTAGCCCTTTACAGACAGGATATTCCTCAGCAATTGCGAATAATAGGACATGGAGATTTCAGGAAAATAGGCGAGGATGGAAAAGTTGAGCTTTCAAGCAGAATTAATTCCACCGAGCTTCCAACTGTTCTTGAAAAACTTAACAGGGATTATGTCCCGGGTATTGGAGAACCCGTGGACACTTTGTTCACCACATCCATGTTTGGCACTGGAATAGATGTCTCCCGTCTTGGGTTGATGATCGTAAATGGGCAGCCTAAAACTACTTCGGCTTATATCCAGTCAACAGGCAGAATTGGAAGATCAGGCGGAGGCATGGTTATTACATTTCTTCGCGTATCAAGGCCCCGTGACTTGAGTCATTATGAGTATTTTACAGGATTTCACAGGCAGTTGCACAGATTTGTGGAACCTGTTTCTGCTTATCCTTTTGCTCCAAGGTTAGTGGAAAGAGCCATTGGCCCTGTCTCCGTCCTTATCTTAAGAAATTCAAGATTGAAAGACATACCGTGGTATCTTGATGAATACGCAGGTAAAATGTCAGAGTTCCGACAATCAAGTTCAATTGTTGGAAATCTCAAAGATGTTTTTGAGGCCAGAGCACAGGAACAGCCAGACTTAAAATCCCCGCCTCCTAGAGACACTGAAAATAAAACTATGGAAATGTTTGATACTTGGGAGCAGGAAAATAGAAGATCCCGGAGCAGTAACAAGAATGTGAAATATGTGGAATATTATAAAGCTGAATCCGATGTAGTTTTGGGAGACCCAGTTCACAGGCGTTCTAAAGAACTAACCACTGTCTTTGATAATGCTCCACAGTCCCTTAGAGACATTGAGGAAACCACATCTTTCGAAACGTGAGGTGCTGAAATGTCAACACAAAGTATAAGGCCATCGCAATACATACTCACATACGGACCCGGTGCAATTATAGAGGGAAAGAATGGTCCCAGGCTCATACCATCTCCTGATATAGGATTATTCAAAAATCCCACTATACGCGTAGAGGATTATGAAATCTCAGACTCCAGATTGAGTGAAGGAATTCTTAAAGGTGCAAAGGTTTTCAGACTTCCTTCCAATGCGGAACTTAGTAAGAAAGATGATGTCCCAATTTACAGAACCAAGATTTTTCCAAACTGGAATCTGTGTGTAAACTCAAGTCTTCATCCTCCTGAAAAAGATGATGATGTGTATATTCTTTATCACTCGAAACAGAATGGTTGTCCAGTATGTAAAAAAGAATTTTCAAAGAATCAGCAGGCTGTAAGATTTGTAGCTGCCTGCCCTGAAGGACATCTCGATGATTTTGACTGGTATTACTTTATCCACAATGGAAAGAATGATTGTTCCAATCACGACTGGTTCAAGTGGATCGGTGGCGGGAGTTCACTCTCAAACATATTCTTAATGTGCCCTCAATGTAAAACTAGATCCAGATCACTGGAACAAGCATTCAGGAGTTCCTGGCCATGTCATGGAAGGTTTCCCGAAAGGGAGGAAATAACAGGAAGCACTCTAAGAAAATCCTGCGAAGCAGATGCGAGAATGATCCAGCGGCAAGCCTCAAACCTGAGAATTACGGATATTGTTTCATTGTTCACCATACCTCCCAGAGACACCGCTCTTCACAGAATACTTGATAATCGGTTGCTGAGATCACATATTCAAATCGGGACTTTTTCGAGTAAATCTGAGTTAGAAAAACGCCTGAAGGCACTGGAGGTAAATAAATTTGTAAAAACTGATACTGTTAATGCCATACTTGAATGCACATGGGATGAGATAACTCAGGCAATAAATGACCTCAATAAACCCACAGGGTCAACCTATAGAGCCCTGATTCTTGAGGAGCTGTCTGAACTGCTTAAAGCAAGCAAATTTGGGGCTCCTCCAACATACAGGCATAAACCAAGCACGAATATACTTTTTGAAGTTAACAAGAACAAGGTTAGGAACTTCACAGATGCAAAGCATAGATCTTTTACTGCAACTCCGATTAATAGATTATCTGAAATCGCAGTACAGATTTCATACAGGAGAGAAATAAGAAGAGAGGATTCCAGTAAAGGAGGTGCAACTCCTGTGAAGGTATCATTTACTGAGGGGAACAATGAAGAATGGTACCCCGGAATGGAATTGCAGGGAGAGGGGATTTTTGTTAGTACTGCAGATGGAATACTTCCAGAATTAAATGGAAAAATAGCCTCGGAATGGGCAAAAGCATATTTATCGCCCACCGGATATGACCCCTTCTTATTTAGAGATCAAATGTACAGAGATGAACTGAGTCCACTTTTTGTGTATCTACATACTTTATCGCATGCGATTATCAGGTCTCTTTCAGTAGAATCTGGTTACTCATCATCAGCGCTTCGTGAGAGAATATATCTGGATACAAACGACCAAAAACCCCGGGGAGGTTTTTTAATTTATGCAACTCAACCCGGAAGCGAAGGTACTTCCGGGGGGCTGATTACAATGGTGAATTCATTTCAACAAATTTACAATACAGCAATCGAATCTCTTACGCAGTGTTCCAATGATCCGTTATGCATCGAAGATCACTTCTCTGCAGATAGGCTCAGAGTTAATGGCTCAAGCTGCTATGGGTGTACGCTTATCTCAGAAACTTCGTGTGAGCATAGAAACTTATGGCTCGATCGTGGTTTGGTGTTGGAGGATATTCTTTGACAAGAGTGGAGATTTTATCAACCCATCCTGAGATAATGAAATTGGGGATACGATCTACTGAGCCATCCATGCTGGAATTAATAAATAACGCAAAGGAGGAACTCCAGATTCTTTCTTATGCAATTACCTCTGGTGCAAATAAAATTCTAATTGCGATTGAGAAGGCACTAGCTCGAGGGGTTAAATTAACTTTTATCCTCAACCGCGATGAAGAGCTAAGTGAAAATATCCTTAACTCTCTTAAAAAAATGCAAAATACTTTTGAATATTCAAAAATTTATCTCTTTGATCCAAGAGATAAAGCTGATCTACATGCAAAGATTATGGTTGCGGATAGAACTGTGGCTATTCTTGGCTCATCTAACCTCACTTCAAAGGGGCTTGTATGGAATATCGAGATAGGAATCCTCATTGAAGATAAGAGTGTGTGGAAACTATCAGAAGTGATCGACAGAATTGCCGATATGTCAAGCCTTTTATGAGTGGAAGTTGAAATAGCCGATTTTTACAACTGTTTTAAGGAAAAATTACATTTTTCTCGGGTAACCAGTGACAGAGGCAAACTGTACGAGTTTCGATAATTCCGATAATCTAATGTTTAATTCAGGAACAACAATATCATCTTCATTGTTTTTCTCCTTGAGATTGGTAGCATTGTATCTGGAAAGATATCCAATATAAATGCTCAACCGGCGATGCTTCTGTCTTATTTCCTGAATTCCTCTCTTCCATTCATTTATTTTTTCTTTAGAACCAACCAGCGATGCAATAGCTTCTAGTGTCCCATTAGAGAAAGGACCTATTATAGTGTCTGATTCCAACCACAGATAAATAGCAGCAGCAGTACTAATACCGATGTTTCCATTTTCGTTTAATTTTTCAAGAATTTGTGGGTAAGTGATACCAGGATGTTTGAATATGTATTCCTTCAATTTTTCTCTCCACTGATTTCCGGGGTGGGTTTTGCGTCTTATCCCATATTTCTTCTCCATAATTTCCCAGACAAAATCGCTGAGGGATTTTGGATTGAAATCCTTTGAGATCAAAATAACATCACCTGGTTTCAACTGAGATGGTATTCCAGTATAAGTTTCGTTGTCCTTGATCAACACTATCTGTCTGTTACCTGGCATGATCACTTCTCTGTTTTGTATTGGAACTATCCACTTTTGGACAGTATAGTCCCCATCTTTTCCAAATACAGCAGCGAAGTCTATAAAATTCTCCTCTTCCTCTTCTTCATTATCGGGAAGGTCGTCATCAAAATCATAAAATTGAGGTATACTTGGTACATTTTCCTTTTTTATCTCAGAATATTGTTCGTTTACAGGCTGATTCGAAGAGATATCACCACTATCTTTTACTTCAATAAAATTTTCATCTGAGTCTTTAATTTCGATCAGTTTCCGAATTTTTTCTGTTGAGCACAGAGTATTTTTCTTCTCCCATGGATAATTGATTATAATTAATTTCTCTGCGCAGGAAGTCAACAGCTTCATACTCTCTCTCCCACAAACAGGATTTAAAAAAATAAGAATATCCGCAGGATCTGCACTTTCAAGTTGATCCGGCGGGACAATCATATTTTGAATATATTGAGAATCATAAGGCAAAACATGCTGGAGAAAGGGACTCAGTGCATCTCTTTTTCCAAGCACTCTGACAGTCTTATTTTCGTTTAAGAAAGCATTGACTGTTACAGCCAGATTTGTTCCCTTTGGCGTCACCTTTGATTCAAATTCTCTCATAATGGAATCTATCACATCAATCACCTCTTTTGCTGATTCAGTGGCCTCTTCATTTAACATCCAGATAGCGTCGTTAAATCTATCTCTTGAGGTCCCTAAAGGATGTGTGAGCCATTCGAATTTGACACTGGTGTTTGTGTTAACTGCGCCTGTGAATTCCATCGCTTCATTCAACAGGCTTCTCCCAAGACTCTTAACATATTTTACGTAAGAGTCATCGCGGTTTATATTTAAACTCGACAGGAAGTTATTAAATTTATTATAAAGTTCCCTGAATTTATCCTGATCCTCAATATAAATGATTTCTATTTTCTTTTTAATTCCATTTTTACTAATTTTGTAACTCCTAAGATCATATTGTTTTAGAAATGAGTTCAGTTCATAGTTACTGCTATTGGGAATAGGAACCGTCGGTGTCTCGTGTGGTTGAATATCCTTCATCTCAATCTTGGGAGTGACCAATTCTACGCCAGATTCCTTTAAATAACGAGAAATGCTATCGAGTGGATTTTTTAGAAAAAAAACAGCAGGGATTGAACTATTTGAAGAATAATTCATGATACCTTCAATCCCTGTTTTATCAAATCTGGGCGAATTTCCAGATGTCAGATCCACTATTATTAGAGCAATATCTTCTAACTGATCCCACAAATCATCTTGGTAAAAGCTGGATAATAACCACCTAACCCGGTAACTTTGTTTGCGTCTTGTTGTATCTGGATTCAGTGAGTTCGATTTAAGAATATCCTTAAAGCGATAGTACTTCATCAGAGGATGATTGCCTATGTTTCCATGACGATATACATTATTCAACACAACTTCCCATTCTTTTTTTCCACCAATTACCAAATAAGAATAAGTTGTGTTGGAGAGTAGATACACCGCTGATATTATCATTGGATAAGGAGAGTATCTGCTTTCGTAAAACGGTGAATAAACAGCACATGATTTCCCCTCTTTTAAAAGGCATAGGGCGCTGACAGTTTGTTCAATATCAGGTTCCGGTATGGAAATGAAGTCTTCTTTTGATTCAACCTTTATAGTATCCTCAAATCTTACATCATCATCGTCTGAAAAATATATATATTGGTTTGTGCGCTTGAAAACTTCCGTTTTTAAATCCTCACATTTAAGATTGAAGAAGGGAACACTCATCTATAATAACCTCGAAACGATAATTGTGGATTTTAACTGAGTATATAACTCGTAGCGGAATTAATCCCAAACCCACCTTTTGTTTATGTAACAGCATCAATTATTTAAAGATCGAGGATTTCCAAAAACTACCACCGAAACCCTTTTTCATGACCTCATGATCAATATGCATGAATCTGCTGCAGTCCAGTTTCCCTGAATGGTATAAAGAAATTGAATCTCTTGGTGAT
>JAJZYV010000026.1 GCA_021797955.1 Thermoplasmata archaeon | reverse complement strand
CGAAATTGCCCTCAAATTTCACAATTTTCTAATAGTTGGTGATTCAGCCTATGGCATTGATGGGAAACTTGCTTTCTACCCATTGGGATTTTATCCTGATGAGAATAATGTAAAATCTGGAGCTACGGCTGCTGCATTGTTACCAATAATGAAGAAGACTATGGCTGACGGACTCCTTTCAGGTCACAATGAAGATATTCCTTCAGGTTTGCAAAGTCTAATTTAAATCAATGCATTTAAGGAAACTCCCTTAAATCTAATTCATTGAATATATCAAAAAAGTAGGAAAAATGCTACACATACAGCAAAATATCTGGGAGCACGACTAACTTTTATTATAATTTCTCTCATTCAACTAATTGTGGAACATTACAATGATAGAAGTACGGCAAAAAGTTATCATGAAGTATTCACAAAAGAATCTATGAGTGAGGATTTGAAGAGAAGGGCTTTGGAAAGATTCAATATGTTTTCTTATTCTATCAAGAAGGAAGGCCAAGTTCTTGATGCAGGTTGTGGTACAGGTAGATTTGTGAAGCATTTCATTCAAAAAGGTTTCAAAGTAACAGGCATTGATAATTCTGAGCCTATGAGCGAGATTGCAAGTAGGGAAAACCCTGATGTCATTTTTAAAAAAATGGATATGCGACATTTAGAATTTCCTCCTAAAAGTTTTGATGGGATATGGAATGTAGCAACGCTTGTTCATTTCAATGAATTCGAAGTAGAGATGGTTCTTCGGGAATTCAAAAGAGTTTTGAAATGGGATGGCGCCCTATATATTGCAACAAGAACGGATGAAACCGATAAAAGCATTTTAGAGGAGTCGCTTGAAGGTGGAAAAATTACATTCAATTATTATTCGCCTAATACTTTAAAGATGTTATTGTTTAGCACTGGATTTGAAGTTATGACAATGAATGTTGAACCTGATGATTATTCCAGAAATTTCAATTATATTTACATTCTTGCAAAACCTTCTAATTTAGGGAATCACTAATTTATTTTACAAAGTTAAAGCGGGATATCACAAAAACAACTCTTTCAGGTAAAAGTGATTAATTTTCATCTTTTGTTTATTTTTGTATTTTATCTCCCGTGAATAGGATTAAAAGAGTGAATACTAAGGAAAAAATATCGGCGGGATGGTGTAACTACTAAATATGTTATAATTGATCTATCATGGATAACAACACACAATCAGACGCAGAAAAGAAATAACTAATATCCAACGATATAGTTATAAATAAAATTAATAAACGCAATAAGATAGGTTATCACGAATAAGGAGTATCTTTCATCATTACTATGGTTTGAAAATACCAATAGTATTAGAAAATAATGAAGTGTGTCCGGGGAAATGTGCTTAATGTTTTTACCTAACCCTATTAAACAACCTAAAGAGTGTGTTGTGCAATCATTCGTCAAACTACAATATTCCTTATTCTCCTCCTTAATCTTTCTTTATCCTGCGTTGAATAAAAATTGCATGAGTTCTCACGATCAGTATATTTTTTGGATTTTATTCACTGTGCAGTTGAATCCCTTGCATGTTTACACAATGAAGCTGTCAATGGCAGCATTCTCACGCTCAGAATCCATAAGATCAATGAGACCGGCGTTGAATTCATATCAGTCAATTCCAAGTGATCCTTAAGAGAGTGGGAGTTTGGAATCCCTTGCATTCTAAGTAAATCTCCAAGTTGACATCGGCAATTGTTTAACACTTTATCGCTACTTAGGTTTATAGGCAGTCACCTCGAATTGGCAAATTCAGATAGTGTTTGCGATACCTTTGTCTCTATCTCTTCTGGAGTTAAGCAGGCCAGTTCTCTTAAGGGTAATTCTATCTGCTTCATTATCCTATACCCGAGGTAGTAGCCAGTTTCCTTCCAGCCTTCTATATCATACCAGGATCCAAAGAACCTGTTTGTTTTATTGCTTGATGCAACATCATTTAGGAATAATGTTGATAAGTACTGTATATGATCTTCACACCATGTGCTCCAACCGGGTTGTCCAAGCGATTGGTGCCATTCTTCTGAATTTAATAATAGTGATTCAAAATATTCAGCAAAACCTTCTTCATAGAGGTGCCAAATTGGTCCATCGCCATAAGGAAGCTTCTTTCTTCTCCTAATTATTTCTTGTAGCACATGCCCTGTTTCGTGAATTACCAGCCCTCTTAATGCAATCTCATTTTCCCAATGCATGTCAATAATGTTTTCAAGACCGAATAATACTGCTGGTTTTGATCTATAATCTGTTGCCCATCCTGCTCCGGTACCTATTCCAACATATATTACAAATGTAAGATCTGTTGGAAATATCTCCATTGCCTTTGGATCGTTATATAAATCGGATATAACTTTCTGGAGATTTATATGGGCTTCATTCATACGAATAATCTTCTCTGAATTTATCGGAAAGATCATTTTCTTAGCAATATCCTTCCATTCAATCCCCTCGTCTGAATAATTTTTGATGACTTTTTTAAATATTTCTTCATCTTCATTCTTATAGAAGCTTTCCCAGAAATCTACCTGACTATTAGTGTCGATAAATAACTTATCCTTCCAGAACTTGATGAAATTAGGAAACGTATCTATTAAATTGTACTTATCAGGCATATTCTTGCACTATGAATTGCCTTTGATAATTAGAACTTTTATATTTAGTTGGGCATTATTAATAGGATACCTGATGTACCCAAACCCGTTGAAGCGGGTCCGGAGGGGTTCGAACCCCCGGCCTATGGATTAAGAGTCCATCGCTCTACCTGGCTAAGCTACGGACCCACAGCACCGCAATGACATCTCTGCATTTAATTCTTTTGAGATTTCGTCGCTGCAATGCTACATTATACGGTTCAAGCATTGGGATAATTGAGTACTTGATAAGTTATGGTCAATCTAATAAGGTAGTCACTGCTTTTTTTAGAATATTGAGCTTTCTCATAAAGGTTTATATATATTCTTAAATTAACGTCCAAGCGAACCATACACTATTGGCTCTGCATAATGCAACCAACGTTGAAACACTATATTCTGGTGCCATTCAGCAGGTGTAACGGTTAGGTGGTAAAATATGGCGACGCCGCATCATCCGAGAAGAGGCTCTATTGGATACTATCCAAGGAAAAGAGCAAAGAAAATGCAGGGCAGCATAAGAAGCTGGCCCGAGATCGAAGGTAATCCTAAACTGCAAGCTTTTGCAGGGTACAAGGTAGGTATGACTCATATCGAGTTTACAGATTATCGTAAGAGCAGTGTAACTGCTGGAAAAAATATCGTTTCGGCGGTCACGGTTGTGGAGGTACCTCCATTGACGGTAGCAGCGATAAGACTCTACGACGAGGATGAAACAGGCCTTGTAGTGGTATATGAAAAATGGGCCGACAATTTGGAAAAAGAGGTTTATTATAGAATTACAACACCAAAGGAAAAGACAGAGAAGCCGCTTCCAGAGAGCTTTTCAGAGGTTAGAGTTACAGTTCATACAAATCCAGATAAAATAACGGGTATTCCAACAAAGATCCCAGATCTTTTTGAAGTAAGGATTGGCGGTGGAACCCTTGATGCAAGATTGAAGTTCGCAATGGAGAAACTAGGAAAACAGGTTTCATTTGAAGATTTTTCAAAACCTGGAAACTTCGTAGACGTAACAGCAGTCACAAAAGGAAAAGGTTTCACTGGTCACGTTGAAAGATTTGGTGTAAAGTTACTGCCAAGAAAAAACAGAAAGCACAGGAGAATGATCGGTACGCTGGGACCATGGCACCCTGATTGGGTTAGATTCACAGTACCACAGGCAGGTCAAATGGGATCACACCAGAGAACGGTTCCCAATATACGTGTCTTAAAGCATGGCAAGACGGACGGAACTGATGATATAAATGTTAAAGGCGGATTTGTAGGATATGGAGAGGTTCGATCAGATTACATTCTTCTTCATGGATCTATACCAGGTCCATCCAAGAGATTGGTAAAACTCAGAGATCCCTCAAGACAGAAATCCACAAATGTAGATAAGCTCAACATATCATACATTTCAAAAGAATCAAAACAGGGTGATTAAAATAAAAACTTCAATCTATACAATTAAAGGAGAATCTAAAGGGGAAATAGAACTTCCAACAATATTTGAATCAGAAATACGGGAGGATATACTTAAAAAGGCATTCAGAGCTTCCCAATTGTCTGCTAGACATCCATATGGATCATCGCCATTGGCAGGTTCAAGGCGAGTAGGTCATACAACTGGCCCAGGACAGGGTGTATCGAGAATGCCAAGAGTAAGTGGATCATCCAGAGGAGTTTTGCTTGGAAATACAGTAGGTGGAAGAAGTCCTCACTCACCAAGATCAAACAAGGTACTTTTTAAGAAAATCAACGCAAAGGAGAAAAAGATAGCTCTGTCAACAGCTATTGCAATGACAGCAAAGCAGGAATTAGTATCTGCAAGAGGACACAAGTTCGATCAGGAATTAAAATTTCCAGTAGTAGTAGAAGACAAGATTGAAAACATTTCAAAAGCCAAAGAAGCCCTTGATTTCCTTGGTAATCTAGGTGTTGCAGAGGATGTTGAGAGAGCTAAGGAGGGGACAAAAATAAGAGCAGGTAGGGGTAAAATGAGAAACAGGAAATACAGGACACCCAGAAGCATGCTCATAGTCTCCACAGAACCTTCAAAATTGACCGCTTTCAAATCAATACCGGGTGTGGAAATTTGTGGAGCCAAGAACATGACTCTCAGAAAGCTTGCCCCTGGAGGAGACGGTGGAAGATTGGTTATTTACACAGAATCTTCCGTTAAACAGATGGGAGGGAATTAGATGAAATTCAATATTATATCTCCAGTGGCAACAGAAAAGACAATGCTCAAGGGAGAAAAGGAAAACAAATTAACATTTATAGTTAGAAAAGGAGCAACCAAAAAGGATATTGCAAAAGAAGTTGAAGAGAGATTTGGAGTTAAGGTTGTATCCATAAACTCACTTAATACCAAGAAAGGAAAAAAGGTTATAGTGAGATTAGCCAGTGAGTTCAGTGCAGATGAAATTGGGGGAAGAATAGGTATCTATTAGGGTGAAAATATGGGAAAACCAATCATACCACAGAGAAGAGGAAAAGGAGGGCTTGTTTATAGAAGCCCAAGTCATAGACACGTAACAGAGGTCAAACTACTTGGAGTAGGAAAATACAAGGTAGTTGATCTGATTCATGCGCCTGGGAGATCCGGACCCTTAATGAAAGTTCTTTCAGATTCAAAGAAAGTAGAATACGAGATTGCTTTTAGAGGGGCATACGTTGGTCAGGAATTAAATTCAGGTAAGCTGGATTCTCCTGCTGAAGGAGATACTACCTATCTTGGATTGATACCAGATGGTTCATTTGTTCATAATATTGAATCAATGCCGGGAGATGGAGGTAAATTCTGCAGAACAGCCGGTTCTTCATCACAGGTAATCAGTCACGGAGAAAATGTCAGTGTTAAATTACCATCAGGAGCAATTAAGAATTTCAATCCTTCCTGCAGAGCAACAATCGGTATTGTTGCGGGAGCAGGAGCAAAGGATATTCCAATATTGAAGGCAGGAAGACAGAAACACTACCTGCAGAGCAGGGCTAAGAGACCAATATCTGTCAGAGGAGTTGCCATGAATGCAGTAAATCATCCACATGGAGGAGGAAACCATCAGCATATTGGTAGACCAAACACAGTAGGAAGAGGAGCACCACCAGGAAGAAAGGTTGGAAGACTTTCACCACAAAAGAGGAAGGTTAAATGACAGTAAATAGACAGGCATCGGTAAAATCCATTAGAAGAAGGTCAAGGAAGTCCCAGAAAGTTACCCTTGGAAGAGCGAAGGAGTTCAGGTATCGAAACTTTACCCTTGAAGAGCTCAAGAAAATGGATAAGGATCAATTGATGAAGATCCTTCCAGCAAGGGCAAGAAGATCTCTTAAAAGAGAAATGGGAATTGACCAGGTTAAATTATATGAAAATCTCATGGGACCAAAGAAACAAATCAAAACCCATGTTAAAGATATGGTTATTCTTCCAAGATATGTTGGAAAGATAATTGAACTGTACAATGGAAATTCCTATGTTAAGTTTGAAATTAGGGGAGAAATGATTGGGCATTATCTTGGTGAGTTTGCTCTCACAAGAAAAGAGGTAAAGCACTCCGGACCAGGAGTAGGGGCAACAAGGTCTTCCAAGTTTATGCCGCTGAAGTGATGAATATGAAAGGATACTCAACAAATGAATTTCCGGAAAAACATGCAAGGGCGCTGAGCAAAGATAACAATATATCCTTCAAAGATTCAGTAAATATAGCGCACAATCTTAGAGGTCTACCTTTGAAGAATGCAAAGGCCCTTCTTGAAGGCGTACTGGAAAAGAAAGTACCCATCAGATATTTCAGATATCTCGATTCTGTTTCCCATAAAAGAGGCGTTGGACCGGGAAGATATCCGGTAAAAGCTGCCTCAGAATTCCTTAAGGCATTATCTAATGCTGAAGCAAATGCAGAATTCAAGGGAATGGATACCGACTCACTAAGAGTAACGCACATAGCAGCAAACAAGGGTAAAATGCTTAAAAGATTCACACCAAAAGCCTATGGAAGAGCAGGTGCCAATAACAGAGACCTGGTCAATATAGAAATTATACTGGAGGAAATGGAACAATGAAGGAGAGAAAATTCGTAAGTGATGCAGTTAAGAGACTTCTAGTCAATGAATACATCAGAAGAGAAACTGATGCAGCTGGATTTGGGGGGATAGAGATGAAGAGAACTCCTCTGGGAACAAACATTACATTAATTGTGAATAAGCCAGGACTCGTTATAGGAAGGCATGGCTCAAAGGTCCAGCAGATAACAGAAACTCTGGAAAAGAAGTACGGTATTGAAAGTCCACAAATAGAGGTTAAAGAGGTACAGGATCCAGACCTGAATCCACAAGTTGTATCGAAGAAGATAGCTCTTTCACTTGAAAAGGGATGGGCATACAGGAAAGCAGGAAATACAACTCTCAGAAGGATCATTGATGCTGATGCCAGAGGCGTACTCATTAGAATTGGCGGAAAGATCTCGGGAGAAAGAGCCAGAGCACAGAAGTTCTTCTACGGGTCAATAAAATACTCAGGAGAGCCTGCAAGAAGTGGTATCCAGCATGGTTTCTCAACTGCTAAGATGAAGCAGGGCATAATAGGAGTTTCTGTAAAAATTCTCAACAAGAATTACAGATTACCGGACGATATTGAAATTGCAAGGGAAAGAATAATTAAAAGTGAGGTAAAAGTAGATGGCGCAACTGAAGTCGGAACAGATAAGAAAAATGAGTAAGGAAGAGAGAAACGAACAGCTCAAATCTCTAAACGAAACCCTTTTGAGACAGAGAGCCAGCGTGGCCATGGGAGGAGCCCCATCAAACCCAGGACTCATAAGGTCAGTAAGACAGCAGATTGCCCGAATCCTTACAATTAACAGGATGGAGGAAATTAAAAAATGAAGGAAAAGAATTTTACTGGAATTCCTAAGGAACTGCAACCATGGGAGGGTTTTTCACGCAACAATCAGGCAATAAAGATCAGCGTTGACAAGAGAAGATACGGAAAGAATGTGACAATCATCGAAGGCTTTGATCCAAAGAGTGAGGACATTGATGAAATTGCGAAGAAACTTAAGAGGAGAGTTGCATCCGGGGGCACAGTAAAAGAGGGTAAGATAATAGAGCTTCAGGGAGACCACAGAGAACCAGTCAAGAAATTGCTGGATGACATGGGGTTCAAAACAGAAGTGATTTAATATGAGATTGGAGAACATCGCAGGGGACTTTATAGGAAGACAGGTGAGAATAGTGGAATCGATAAATTCTCAGTTAGTCGGATTATCAGGAAAGATTGTCGACGAAACTAAGAATACATTTTCAATCCTAAAAAATGAAGATATTAAAATGATCCCCAAGGAGGGTTCCAAATTTCAATTAGGCGATAATTCAGAGAAGTTTACGATAAAAGGAGAATATATAAGAATAAGCCCGGAGAACAGAATTAAGGAAAGCAGGAGAATAATGCGATCAATAAACAGGAGCGAAAAAATATGGTAAGACAAATAGGATTAGATGTACCAGTTCCAAAAGGAGAATGCCAGGACAAGAAATGTCCATTCCATTCGAATTTGAGTGTCAGAGGACAAGTCATTGAGGGAGAGGTAGTCTCAACATCAATGATTGGTAGCGCGACAGTAGTAAAGTATGGAAAGAGAATATCTGGAAAATTTGAAAGGTGGGTAAGAACCAAATCAATTTACCATGTTCATGTTCCAGGATGCATGGAGATTAATGTTGGAGACAAGATTAAATTTTCAGAATGCAGAAAACTGTCAAAAACAATTTCACATGTTGCAGTAGAGAGGTTGAATCAATGAGGGGAATTGCAGGCAGACAAACTCGAGGTCTCCCATTGGGGGCAAGAATGGTTTGTGCAGACAACAGTGGCGCAAAAATAATCAGTCTCGTAGATGTTAAAGCTTATCACGGAGTCGCAAGTAGAATACCTGCAGCCGGAGTGGGAGATTTATTCATAGCCAGCGTAAAAAAGGGCAGTCCGGAAATGAGAAGCAAGGTTGTATATGCTGTCGTGGTAAGGCAGAGGAGACCGTTCAGAAGGGCGGACGGAACAATGGTATCGTTTGAGGAGAATGCCGCGGTTCTTGTAACTCCAGAAGGAGAGGTTAGAGGATCTGAAATCAAGGGACCCGTTGCCAGGGAAGCTGCAGAGAGATGGCCAAGAATTGCCGCTATTGCTTCAACAATCGTCTGAGGTTTTCATATGATTAAAAAGATAAATGTAAGTTTAAACAAGGACCTGAGGGAAAGATATGGTGTAAGAGCCTTTCCCATAACAAAAGGAGATATCGTTAAAGTCAAATCTGGAAAAAGAAAGGGAGAAGGCGGAAAAGTCTCATTCGTCGATCACAGTGAAAAGGGAATACAAGTAGAGGGAATAAACATAGCAAAAGCCGATGGAAAGGAAAAGCAGTTTCTCATAAGGCCTGAAAAACTTGTCATAACAAAGTTAGATATAACAGATGAGAGAAGACTTGAAAGAATCAAGGAAATAGCCACAATCAAGCATAAGGATCTTGCTGCCATAGAAAAAGAAGCGCTTGAGCAGAAACAAGCTGCTGAGGAGCAGGAACAGGCAGAATCAGAAATTATTCCGGAAGCAGAAACGGTTGATGAGGATCAGCCTGAATCTGAATCAACTCAGGAAAACGAACCTGAGTATTCACAAAATGATGAAATGGAATTAGAAGATGAAAAGGACGAAGAGGAAGATACTGAAGAGGAAAACGTAGACGAGGAGATAAGGAAGGAGGAAGATTCAAATGATAACCAAGAGTAAAAGACAAACCATCCCGCGAGTTATTATGATCCCAAGAAAGACATTTTTCTGGGGGGTTTCAGCAGTCCCAGGTGGACATAAAAAGGATGAGTCAATTCCTTTGCTTCACATACTCAGGGATTACCTGAAGGTAGGAGACAAGGAGAGAGAAATAACTAGGATTCTGAACAACGGTCAGATTCTTGTAGACGGAAGAAAAATAAAGCAGAGAAGATATGCAGCCGGGTTTATGGATATTATTAGTATACCGGCAACAAAGAAACAATACAGAGTTCTTTACGATAAGAGAGGAAAACTGAGACCCTTCGAAGAAAGCGAATCCTCATCACAGATAAAGTTAAAAAAGGTTAAGGGAAAGTATACAACAAAGGGTGGAAAAACACAACTATTACTACACGACGGACAGAATTTTATCACTTCCGATGAATCAATCAAACCAGGAGATGTCATAGCCGTTCATGTACCAGACAAAAAAATAGAATCCATAATAAAATTGCAGCCGGGAACAAAAGCATTTCTTACAGGAGGTTCACACGTTGGAACACAGGCCGTGATAAAGAATATTGAGATTAGCAAATCATCAGGTTCAAATCTAATTCACATGGAAGAAGGATTTTCCACAATAAGTGATTATGTCTTTCCAATATCAGGCGGTAAATTCAGTTATCAGGTACCAGAAAAAACAGGTGTTGATTAATGGCGTCAAAAGAAAATCCAATGAGAGAGGTCATGATAGAAAAGGTTGTCGTGAATATAGGTGTTGGGCAGGCTGGAGAAAGACTCAACAAAGCAATGAAAGTTATCGAGATGCTCACAAACCACAAACCTGTTCTTACGACAGGTAAGAAAACAGTTAGGGAATTCAACCTCAGGAAGGGCCTAACAATTGGAACAAAGGTCACATTGAGAGGAGAAGACGCATCAAAATTCCTTAAGGAAGCGTTCTATGCAAACGACAATAAGATTCACTCTTATTCCATAGACAGACAGGGAAATGCCTATTTCGGCATAAATGACTATACAGAATTCAAGGGAATGAAGTATGATCCTGATATAGGTATATTTGGGATGGATATTGCAATAGTAATGAAGAGAAGAGGGGGATACCGAGTATCAAGAAGAAGACTGTCCACGCAGCATCTAAAGCCTGCACAGAGAGTTACCAAGCCTGAAACACTTAGTTTCCTCAAGAACAATTTTAATGTGGATGAGGTGAACTGATGACTCAGATAAAGCTACAGCCAAAGAAGAAATTCGGCAAAATCGACGGTTGTCT
>JAJZYV010000025.1 GCA_021797955.1 Thermoplasmata archaeon | reverse complement strand
CCATCCTTGATCTTTGTGTAAATAAATTTGAGATCTCGCTCTTCTTTAATTATATGAGTCATGTATTGTTATTCTCGGCAACGATGTAAATGTTTAGGCTTAATCTTTAACCTTTTCTTTTAGTTTCCTGATTTCCTTAATTATGCACGATGTGCGAGATATATTTGATCTACATCTTACAACGTTCACTTTGTTGTAACAATTATTTCGTCGGCCAGGACAAGTATAGTATGCTCTGCCTGAGATATCATCGCCCCACTATGCTCCTTAAGTACGGGAAACTGTGATATCTGTTTCTTTCCCATCATCTTCTTAAGATATGCAGTATGATCAGGGATTAAATTGGTAATCCATCTCTCTGCAAAGGGAAGCATATTGAATGCTCCGTATACTGGGTCCTTCTTATCCTGCTTTGTACCGCTCATAATATAAATATTCCCACCAGGGCCATTGTGGATCATCCCTATCCCCGTGGACGAGAAAGGCTCTATTGCGATTACCGTACCCGGGGTTATGGTTGCTCCGTTTCCATCATCATAATTTGGAATGAAAATTCTTGAATGAAGGTCAAAACGGTTTATTCCATGACCCCCAAGATTCTTCACCGGCTTAAATCCTATAGAGTTAATCTTTTCACCAATTGCTTTACCTATTCTTCCTATTGGAATGTTTGGGCGTAATACTTTCAATGCAGCATCTAGAGCTTCTCTTGAAGCATCAATGAGATTTGAATAATTTCCTGTTCCTCCAACCTCAACAGTTGCTGCATTATCTGAGATAAATCCGTCTACCTGTGCACCAATATCCACCTTTACCAGATCACCTGTTTTGAATCTCTTCCCATCATTAGGTGATGGTGTGTAATGTGCTGCCTCATGGTTTATGGAGAGATTAAGCGGAAAGGATGGTTGTGCCCCTTCCTCTCTGATGAAATTTTCTGTTTTTTCTGCAACTTCAAGAAGAAGTGATCCAGGCTCTATTAGAGTCTGGGCGAATTCAAGTGCTGCTTTACCAATTTTTCCGGCTTTGATAATACAGGATTTTTCGTATGGATCCATATTATGGGTCATGATCTGTTCAGACAAAACCCTTTTTAATTTATTTTGTTAACCGTTTTGTTTATTTAATGTATCAGCATGAATTCCCATGGAGAATTATGTTGAGAGAAAAGAAACGGTAAAGAATAAAACGGTATTGATAACTGGTGGAACTTCAGGATTAGGCAGAGCCTGCGTCGATGTTTTTCTTGATGCAGGATGGAGTGTGGCAACTTTTGGAAGACGATTTGACCTCATATCAGAAATCAAGCTGATGAATAAAAATAAAAATCTTCTGGCAGAAGTTTGTGATTTGAGAATTTCAAACCACCTGGATAATGTCCTTGAAACCTTTCTGAAGAAATTCAAAAGGTTTGATGCAGTTATTCTTAATGCGGGTGAGCTTGGAAAAACACCCCTAGTTAATTCTACTGATCTGGAACTGAATGACTTCAGATCGGTCTTTGAAACCAATTTTTTCGGGAATATTTCACTCGTATTGAAGATATTGAAGCGCCAGCCTGTAAGTAATACCATGTTTGTGCATATCACCTCTGACGCTGCCTCAACGCCATATCCTGGATGGGGGCCATATGGGTCTTCCAAAGCAGCATTAGATTTTCTATTCAGAATAATGCAAGTTGAAGGTGGGAAAATAGGAAATAGATTTGTTTCTTTTGATCCTGGTGATATGAATACCGAAATGCATAGATTAGCACTTCCCGATGATGATCCAGAAAATCTAAAAAACCCATTAGACTCCGCCAGAGAACTCTTGAGTGTCGTGGAGAGGTGATAATTTTGTATCACGATTCACTTTACCTAAATACAGAGAGAACAGAGAATGTTCCCAGAGAGATTCTGGGAAAGAATAGAAGTTCTGTTAAACTGGCAGTTGCAAGGTTAAAAGCTGGAGAGGTTTCTCTGTTTCCAGACTTCACTTATCTCAGTGAAATACTTGACCCTGGAGATCTACTCTTATTTAATGACAGTTTGATGCTCCCATCTGCTCTCTGGGCTAGAGAAAGTTCCAGTGGCAAAATATGCAGAATTCATGTTGGGCAGCCAATTGATCATGGTAAATATCTTGCAGAAATAAGACCAAGATCTGAATTTAGTGCCCCTTGGAATAAGGGGGAATTTTCAATATTAAACACTGAAATAATTGCTAATGTTGTTGAACGGAATAGAGAGTTTCCCAGGTATGTGGAAATGACTTTTCCCAATCTTATTGATGATATGCAGAAATTCCTCCTTAGGAACGGGAGCCCAATATTTTATGAAGGAATAACCAAAGCCTTTGATTATTCTTATTACAAGAACATTTTTCAGACAAAGTTGGGGTCTTCGGAATATCCTTCAGCTTCAAGACCATTCAGTACTGAAATTATAAACAAAACAGTGAAAGAAGGTGTTCGCATATCAACAATTACCCTGCACTGCAACCTGGCATCACTGGAAAGAGCGGAATTTGAGAAATCAGATTTCCTTCTTCCAGAATTTTATGATGTTGGCGGTGATACAATTGAGAACATAGAAAATGCTGTTGCTTCTGGAAACCGGGTTATTGCAGTCGGTACTACTGTGGCAAGAGCAATTATTTCAGCGGTCAGTGGAGGTAAACTTAGAAGTTCCAGCGGTGTCACACGGTTAAAAATAGGTCCGGATACTGATGTTTTCCCACTTTCCGGGATAATTACTGGAGTTCATGATACAGATAGTTCACATCATGATCTCCTTTCGGCTTTCGTGGGAGATCAAATATCAATGCCATTAAACAGAATAGTTTCAACATTTGGACTCGATGGCCATGAATTTGGAGATTCTGTAGCCATAATTTAGATGTCAGTTTTAAATTAATTTCAATATTTTTAGATCACGATGTTTCCTAATACTTCTCCTGAAACTTAATTACGAATCTGCATGTTTTGGCACCTGATATAATTCTGTGTGTTGATTCTATTTCTGCCCCTAGTAGATCCTGAAAAAGTTCTCTTTCTGAATTGCAGGCCTCTGAATACTTTTCGGAAATTTGTAGAATAGGACAGTTGTATTCACATAATTCAAATGTTCTTTCTGATAATTTTTTTATTTCTGCCATGTAACCATCAGAATTCCTTAAAGTCCTTAGGTTATCCACCAGAAGACTTTCATCCATAGGTTCTATGGTTTTCCTGTATTCTTCTAGAATTTTTGCGGACCTCAAATGCAGAACTTCTGAAACTCCCTCTAAGCCGAGATTTTTCTCCACATATTCGAGGGCTTCAAGCGCAAGAGATGAATAAGACTTGGGTAAGACATTATGACCCTTCTCCGTTATAAATACCTTGCAAACAGGCCTTCCTTTCCCTGAAGGAACATAAGTTCTTTCCAGCATGCCCTCTCTTTCCAGTTCTGATATGTGCTTTAAAACGGCGGCCTTTGATATTCCAAGAATTTGGCTGAGCTCACTAAGTGATGGTTCTCCATTCCTCTTTACAGTTAAAAGCAGTTTTGTTTTTGGAGATGATTCTGAATAGAGCCCCTTCACCTTACAATATTTCAACAGGTTTATTAACTGTTTCGTGAATTATTTATCTATCATTACTGAACCTTTCATTAAGACCTAAGAATCTTCACTGCTGAATAGATTTTTCACTTTTTTCTCTTCTCTCAGTTAAATTTTAAATTTTGAGCTGGTCATTAATCTTTGTTTTCTCTTATAACTCTAGAGCAACGATAACAATTTATAACAGTTCTAAATTTGAATGGATGAATTGGTATAAAGTTGGAAAAACAAGCAGCTTGAAAGAGGGAGATATTGCAAAGGTTAAAGTGGGCAGCATGGAGATCATAATAATGAATGTTAAGGGAAATTATTACGCGACTTCCCATCTGTGCACGCACGAGGATTATGATCTGGCTGAAGGTTTTATTGATGAGGGAACTTTAATCTGTCCTAACCATTTTGCAACCTTCAATCCTAAAAGTGGAGAAGTAATAAGTCCTCCAGAAGGATCTGGGGATATAGAGCCCTTGAAGTCTTATAAAACGAAGGTTGAAAACGGAGATATTTTGGTAGAAGCATAAATGAAAATATTAGTGCTTGCAAAACAGGTGCCTGATGTAAATAAGATCTCATTCGATGCATCGACTGGTAGGATCATACGGGATGGCGTTCCCCTTTCCATAAATTCGTTCGACAAGAAAGCAGTGGAGGAATCAATCCGAATAAGAGAAAAGATAGGGGCAGAGGTCGTCGTTGCAACAATGGGCCCTCCTCAGGCGTCTGATATCCTAAATGAATCCCTGAAGATGGGCGTTGATAGAGGCATTCTTATTACAGATAGACAATTTGGAGGTGCTGATACTTGGGCTACATCAAAGATTCTTTCAAGATTGATTGAGATCGAGAAACCTGATATTGTGTTGTGTGGAAAATACTCTCTGGATGGTGAGACCTCTCAGGTCCCACCACAAATATCACGGTTTTCAAAGTATTCACTGGCGACCTCCGTTTCGTCCATCGAATTCCCAGAATCAGGAAAATTGATTCTTGAAAGGGAGACTGAAGTGGGAATAGAAAAAATAGAAGTTTCAACGCCAATAGTTATTTCTGTTTCTGAAAAGATAAACAAGGCCAGAAAGATACCTGATGGAACCCCAGATATGCGGGAAAAAATCACCACTATGGATGCCAAAGGGCTGGGAATAAACATAAATGGTCAATCTGATTCATTAACAATTGTATCAGGAACAGAAAGTGTTCAGAGTTCCAGACACGTTAAATTTATTAATATTGATGAGGCAATAAAAATAATTCAGGAATCTGCGAAAATAGCATCAGAAGAACAGACATCTTTTGAAAAGTTAACTTTGGGGGAACAAAAAATAGGAAAAAACGTTCTGGGTATCGCTTTAGATTCACCCGAGGTATCAATTGAAATAGCCTCAGAGCTTAGCCGTATAGCCAAAAGAGAGGGCTTTAATGTGTCAATAGCCGGAAATATAAATCCAGATTACTTGAAGGGTATATCATGCCATAATTATTATTACATCAAAAGCAAGAGAAACGATGAAATCAGTGAGGAAGTCATATCACTTATTGAGAGGATTAAGCCCGAGTTTGTTATTTTTCCTTCCACAGTAAACGGCAGGGAAGTCTCTGCAACAATCAGCGCTGCTATGAATCTTGGGTTAACGGCCGACTGCATAAAAATATCCTATGAGGGTGGAAAGCTAATACAATATAAACCTGCTTTTGGTGGAGGTATAGTTGCGAGGATAATCTCAAAAACCAAACCTGAAATGGCAACAGTCAGACCTGGGATTCTTTTGAGAGGCATTAGTGACAACTCTTTCAAAACAGTTGAAATAGAGCCTTCAGTTAAATCATACGTTAAAGAATTAAGTTTTACACCTGTTTCAGATGAATTCAAGCCACTTTCGGGTAGCAGACTTGTTATGGGAATAGGCATGGGGGCAAGATCCAGAGAATTGATTGGGAAAGTGGTTAATATATGCAAACTCCTTAATGCAGGAGTTGCTGCAACAAGACCTGTCGTTGACATGAAGCTTATACCTAGGCAACAACAGGTGGGTTTGACCGGTATCGCCATTTCACCAGATCTATATGTAGCAGTAGGGATTTCGGGTCATGACAATCATCTTGTGGGATTAAGGTATGCTAAGAAAATCCTCGCTGTGAACAAAGACCCAAATGCTCCAGTATTTGGATCTGCAGATTATGGAGTAATTGCAGATTCCACTGAGTTTGTAACAGCTCTGGAAAATCTCATATTCCATTAATAAAAATCCCCTTCATTCCCAATAATATGGTGGATAAGGTGGATCCCTGTAGTAGTAATTATTAGAACCTTTGTCTTTTTCCCTTAGTTGAACATAGATTCCAGATATAAAGGCAAGTATCGCCAGTAGCTGGGCAATTACGGAAGATAAACCAAGATTGTATAATGCAAACCAGATGGCGATTGCCCCAAGTATTGCTGCAATATAGATAATGAGCCTTTTGTTAAAGAAATAAGCGATGCCAAATATTGCAATCGCCAATAGACCTGCCAGAATTAGGTTTATTCCCAAAATAATGTAAAGAGCTATGAAACCTGCGAATGCCAGAGAAGCAGAGATCAAAATCCTGACAAAGAACAGCATGAGAATTGCTCCCATTACCGCTCCAATAGCTAGGATAAGATAAACCGGGGAGTTGGTAATACTGAAAAGGGAGGCTACATAGAGCGCAATGATGAAACCGATATAAGCTCCTAGTGCTCCAAATATGAGCATCCAGCTCTCGCTACCCCTATAGACAAGGGCAATGCCAATTAGAAGCAGTATGATGAGCACCGTGCTCCTTGAGTAACCAAGAAAGCTGTGCTGAAAATCGAGAAGCTTCAATAATGCTGCGAGAATTCCAGAACCAGAAGCGGATGTACTCATCCTAAGTTTATTTGAGATATATTATTAAATTGTTTGGAAGAATTAATCCGTCCTCAATTTCAATGTAACTGCTTTGGCTAGTATTATTTCATCAGACAAAAGAAGCTCTGTCTCCTCTTTTTTCCCTGTTATTTCTATTGCCTGACCGTCCCTAATTAACCAAGTGCCGTTTTTGCTTGGTTTAAAATCTTCTATGTATAGGCGACCATCTCTTGGTGTGATTCTTATGTGTTCCCGCGATATGGAAGCCGCCTTAAGCTTTTCAGTCATTATTGGTTCAAGCTGCTCCCTTCCAATAATGATTGGGGAACTACCTATCTTTGCTATTGTTGTATCTCCTTTCACTATGCGAATTTCCCCTCTTTCTGATTGATTTTTTTCCATTAAGTTGTGCACCTTTAGATTAGGAATAATGATTCTTTTCTTAAGTTTTTGCCAAACGTTCCTCTGCTGCAATAAAGTGAATGCGGTTTAATTATTATCTTTCTCCAATTAAACTTATTAATAATTATGAGAGCAAAATAACTCTACAAGGTGCAGCATCGGCAGATATATTCAACGGAAGTGCCACCATCATATATTCCCCCGGTTCAACTTTTCTGAGGTCAAGAGCTTCTATTACTGTTATTCCTTGGCCAAGAAGTGTCCAGTGTGCATCTGGCTCCATGAAATTATATTCATCAATGGACAGATAATCAATTCCGATTAGTTTTATGTCGCTATCCAAAATAACCTTTGCAGCCTCCTTTGATATAAAAGAAAAGTTTTCCCGAAAAGCTCCGGTATAGTTTTCTGTTGTCGTTTTAAACAAGACTCTTTCATAACCCTCGTGGGGAACATCTTCAGGCTCCACATTTTTTCCTTGGATTTGGACAACCTTAACTGGCCCAACAAGATTTGACATGGGAATCTCATCGAGTTTGAATCCATTTTCAATCATGTGGTATGGAGCATCTATATGAGTACCGGTGTGACTTCCCATGGTGATTTTACTTATTTTGATGTATGGTTTAATATGATTCATAACCGGTTCAATCCTTAGAGGCGGATCTCCCGGGTAAATTGGAGTCAAATCATTCAGCTTCCAGGTAATATCCTGTATCTTTGAAAACTTCCATTTCGATCGATCAGTCAAGTTAATCTACCTTCCTGTATCGAACCAGTTTATGCCCGCAAATTCTGCATTCCTTGAGGTTTTCCTCATAAACCTTTCTGCAACCCTTGCATCTAAAAGACCATTTAATTTCATTTTTTATTGGATCGATCCCACAAGGTTCAAAGGGAATGCCTATTTTTTTTGCAACGTTTTGGATTGAGTAGTCATTGGTTATTATTTTACCATTACTTTCAAGTGCAACTGCCAACACCTCAATGTCAGTTTCGCTGAGGTATTTGAGATCACCTGTGATTTCAGCCTCTTCTCTTATTCTCATGACACTGTTTTTTTGTGGATTAACCACCCTCAACATTTCCTCCTGATCCTTTATGATCCTTGCGGGTTTTCCCCTTGCTATTTCCCATAACACCATTGATGGAACAATAATATTCTCTCCCAGAAGATTCACCGAGCCTGTAAGTATTGCGGAGGTGTCAGGAACTATCATTTCTTTCCCGTTTAATCCTTTTTGTCTATTCTCGTTTTCCAGTTTATTGCCTCTCCTGAATTGATATGTAAGATTTTGGTCCCTTTTCCCCAACATAGAGAGCTTTTGGTCTGAAAAGCTTGTTACTTTGAAGATATTCAAGTGATCTTGCAGTCCAGCCTGATATTCTTCCAAGAGCGAATATGGGCGTGAATATCTCAGGTGAAAGCCCCATAGAATAGTATATCATTCCCGAATAGAAGTCCACATTGGGAAAGATTCCCTTTTCTCCGAGCTTGTTTATCATGATTTCCTCTACCTTGTTTGCTGTTTCAAAAATGTTCTTCTTCTCTGATTTTTCTGATATATACGCTGCATATTTTTTTAGTATTTTTGCCCTTGGATCATATACCTTGTATACCCTGTGCCCAAATCCCATTATTTTCTCTTTTCTGGCAACCATGGCCTCAAGATATGGCCCTGCTCTATCGGGCGAACCTATATCCATAATCATTTTCAATGCCCTTTCATTGGCTCCGCCATGAAGTGGTCCCTTAAGAGTGGAAATGGCTGAAGTTGTTGCAGAATAAATATCTGCAAGTGTGGAGATCGTAACCAAAGAAGAAAATGTGGAGGCGTTCATTCCATGATCGGCATGAAGCATTAAGGCAGTGTCCATTATCTTTGTCTCTACGGAATCAGGATTTCTTCCAAGTGCATAGTAAAGAAAATTGCCTGCGTATGATAGTTCACTCTTTGTTTTAATGATGTCCTTCCCTTGAATGGTTCTATGAATTGCCCCTACAATTGCTGGCATTTTAGCTGTTATTGATATTGCGATCCTCCTCTGATTTTCAATGGAACTATCAGATTCTTGAGGATCATATGAGGCCAAATTAGAAATTACTGTTCTGAGAGTCACCATAGGGTGGGTTTTCCTTCCGAATTTTTCAATAATTTCATATGTGCTTTCCGGAATCTCTGAATTGGCTTTCATCTTTTCCAAATAATCGTTCATTTCCTTTCTGTTTGGAAGTTTTCCATAATTGAGAAGATATGATACCTCCTCATAATTTGAATTATCGCAAAGCGTTGTAATATCATAGCCCCTATAAACCAGTCTGCCTTCCTGACCATCAACAAATCCAATTTCTGTTTCAGCAGCTATAACTCCTTCCAATCCTTTTGCATATGTATTGTTTTGTCCGCTAGAACCTTCCATAAATAATCTCCCTTATCTCTAATTAAAAGATGATAATTAAACCTTGACCGAAATTATAAGGATGTTGCATTAATTTTTCAGTAACTTCCATATGAGTTCTAATATGGGGGTACCTGACATACTTCTTGGAATAGATTCAACAATACGGATTTCACTTTCCCTTATGAATCTGGGGAACCAGAATTCTAGAATATCAGAAATACCGGATTTGGCGATTTTGGAAGTTCCATTTTCAATAAGGAGTATGTTGGACCTTTCGATTCCTTTCTCGTTTGTAATTAGAACTGCCCCTTTTAATTTGACCTCCAATATCAACTGAGATTCTACCTCCGTGGATAGATCATTTGTGTATATTTCTGAGCCATCTGATTCGAATATTTCTTCCTCAAATTCTATGCGATCCGAATTGAGCTTTCCATGAATCATAAGCCTATTCTGATCCTGAGGAACTTCTTCATTTACTTCCATAGTTTGTAAAAATCCACACACCTGCTTTCCTGATATGGCAATCTGGTTAGCTTCACTATTTGCTCCGATTGGCTCGCCTGTTAGTCCATAAAACAGCGCTCCATCTGAGAGTGGTTGTGAACTTATATCAACCGATTCCAAGGCTGATATGGGCGTGCTTATCCTTTCATTAAACTTTATTCTGGTAACCCTTGTTTTGAGTCTAGAGAAAATCTCAGAAATCATAGCATTGTTCCTGTGCGATTGTATAACAACCAAATGTTCCGGTTTATACTTTCTAGCATATTTCATAAGTTTGACAATGTTCTCCTTAACATAGTTCTCCAATATTATGACCTCGGGTTGAAACCATTTTACGAGCTTTGCAATTCCATTATGACTCTCTAACGAATCAAAAATTATGCAATTACCGTTCAATAAAGGATATAAAATGCTTGTCACTATTGCTGGCGTGGAATATGTTTCACATTCAATAAGAAATTTCTTCTTTCCGTTACTATTTTTGAAAAGATTCTCTTCGTTTTTTATGGCGTTCATGATGTTAAAATATGTAAATCTGGCAATGCCACTCTTTTTGTCCTTGAAGTTTACAACTCTCTCAATAAATATATCTGTTATTGGATCTATGGTTTCCTGCCCAGTTACTTCAGCATAACAAAGGCTCTCGAAAATATTTGAATCCCCTCTGGCTCTCTGATTCATTATCTCAGGTGATCTTATTCCAAATTCCTTTCTGTTTCTCGGTGTTAAAAATTCGATGCTTGAAACGCCTATCTTGAAAATTTCTGAAGATATATTTTTTCCATAATGATTTAGAAAGCCTTCAGGAGCAATGACGCCAGATGGACTTACTCTGGAAAGAACTTCTAGAAAGCTTTTCTCCGAAAGGTACGGTTCCAGTGGTATTGCCACTGTTCCGATCCTTGACATTGAAAGGAGTGCTATGGTATAGGGGAGTCCTGG
>JAJZYV010000024.1 GCA_021797955.1 Thermoplasmata archaeon | reverse complement strand
AAATGAATGTCCTCTTTGCCAACTGAAGTTTCCTCATGAAGTTCTCTCTCAGCGGCCTCTCTGGGACTCTCTCCTTGCTTGATAAATCCCCCTGGGAAACACATGTCTCCAGACCAAGGGTCCCCAAGTCTCACCTTTCTTTTCAGCAACAGAATATAATTACCACAAGTCAGAATGCAGACAGATGTTTCCTTCCTTTCACCGGACACACAACAGGATGCTATTTATAATTTAAAAATTTTTCAATCATTCTATATAGAATTGAAAATCAGAAGACAGTTTAAGAGTTTGAACTGACTGAACTCTGGGAATTCACGATCTTTTATACTGGTGACCTTTGCCAGTCGGCGATCTTACTTGAAATACTGCGATTCGCCTCGATGAAATACACTCAATATGTTTCTCCTTCGCAAGTCACTTGAATGCGGACTTCTCCTCACTCACCTTATTCCTTTTGCCTTTCTGGTTCAAAGCCTCTTATTTAACAACATTTATATAGAAGTTTATTTTTACCATGTGATTACTATGATGGGAGGACAACCTATATTTATATTAAAAGAAGGTTCCAAAAGAGAAACTGGCAAAGATGCCATGAAGGCGAATATTGATGCAGCAAAGGGAATTGCCTCTGCTGTCAGAACCAGTCTAGGACCAAGAGGAATGGATAAGATGCTGGTGGACTCTTTAGGGGATATTGTTATAACAAACGATGGTGTAACAATCCTAAAGGAAATGGACGTAGAACATCCAGCTGCCAAGATGATGGTTGAAGTCTCCAAGACCCAGGATCAGATGGTTGGAGATGGTACCACAACAGCCGTTGTTATTGCTGGAGCTTTACTTCAAGAGGCAGAGGGACTCATTAACCAGAATGTACATCCAACTGTTATTGCTGAAGGTTACAGAATGGCTGCAGAGAAAGCAAAGGAGATACTGGACTCTGTTGCCACAGACGTAAAAATGTCAGATGAGGAAAAAATTGTCAAAATGGCTGAAACTTCCCTGAGCAGCAAGTCTGCATCAGGTAGCAAAAAGGAACTTGCAAAAATTTCATACGATACTATTAAGGCTGTTGCCGAGAAGAAGGATAAGGGCTTCAGAGTAGATCTTGACAATGTTCAGATTGTGAAAAAGCAGGGAGGAGAAATCGAGGACACACAGTTGATATCTGGAATTATAGTTGATAAGGAAAAGGTTCACCCAGGAATGCCTGATATCGTGAAAGATGCGAAAATTGCAGTTATGAATGCGGCACTTGAAATTAAAAAGCCTGAATTTGATACAAATATAAGAATTGATGACCCTACCATGATACAGAAGTTCCTTTCAGAGGAGGAGAAATTGCTGAAGGAAATGGTAAATAAGATTAAGGAAACGGGCGCAACAGTTCTGATAACTCAAAAGGGAATTGACGACCTTGCCCAACATTATCTATCAAAGGATGGTATTTATGCAGTGAGAAGGGTAAAGAAGAGCGATATTGAAAAACTTGCCAAGGCAACTGGAGCTTCAATTGCTTCATCAGTGGATGAACTCAGTGCATCTGATTTGGGCAAAGCAAAAAGCGTCGAGCAGGTAAAAATTGGCGATGATTACCTTACCTTTGTAACAGGATGCGAAAATCCAAAAGCAGTCAGTCTGCTGATAAGAGGTGGCACAGAGCACGTCGTTGATGAAATTGAAAGGTCTATGGTTGACGCAATTCATGTAGTGGCAGCTGTTATCGAAGATGGAAAATTTGTTTCTGGAGGAGGAGCTTCGGCCATAGAAATTGCAGTTAAAATGAGGGACTACGCAACAAAAGTTGGTGGAAGACAGCAGCTGGCAATTGAGAAATTTGCCAACGCGATGGAGGAAATCCCAAGAGCATTGGCAGAAAATGCAGGAATTAACGCCATTGATATACTGATAAACCTGAGGAAGGCTCACGCAGAAGGCAAGAGCAAATTCGGACTGAATCTTTACTCTGGGGAAATTGAAGATATGACAAAGGCCGGAGTCATTGAGCCAATAAGAGTTGGAAGACAGGCAATAGATGCTGCAACTGAAGCTGCTGTAATGATTCTTAGAATTGATGATGTTATAGCAACAAAAGGATCTGGTGGAGGAGCACCTCCTGCAGGTGGAGCGCCGGGAGCAGGAGACGATTAGATACAAATAACTAAAAACATTTAATATTTTATTTACGCTCAAGGGACAAGTTGCTTTCTACTAAATCTCCTGTGTTGATGTTTCAGACTATAGTATCCTCACTGGCAGGATATATATCTCTTTTTTTTATACTTCGGTTCATTGGTCCCCTGTACTGGGGATATCTCAGTTACGCTCTCGCTTTTGGAGGAATGCTTTCCTTAATCCTTGATCTAGGTTTCAATACAACTTATTTGAAATTTGTCTCACAAGATACAGACAAAAAAGCTGATTTAAGCACTATTGTGTTTATCAAAGTAGTTCTGAATCTGATATATGTTGTCGCTATCGTAGGTTCACTTCTAATCTGGGTTTATGTTCTAAAGAAGGGTTTTGAAAATTCAATAGAATTCTGGGCGATCTTGACCATAATACCCTATTTTTCATTTCAAAGTTTAATTCCGGTCTTAACTTCATACTTCAGATCAACATTTCAGTCCTTTAAACTCGCGGTCCCTAGGCTCATAGAATCTTTATTCAGAAACTTAATTTTTGTGGTTCTTGGAATTCTGTTCATGCTGCACATGGAAGGAAGAATTGGAATTAATGTTGTTATAGTTCTTGCGTTCTTTTACGACGTATCTTATTTTATGTACCTTGTAATCTTGTTCATGTTTGGGAAACCATGGCATTTCAAAAAGAGCGGGAAAAGGGATTATGCTAAATACATCAAATTTGCGCTCCCGCTTTCCCTTTCAACAAGTCTTGGCATTATAAATCTGAGTGTTGACAAAATCATTGTCCAGTTCTTCTGGGGTGCTGTAGCCACAGGAGCCCTTTATGCAGACCAGAGAATGGTATCAATTATAGGTTCCCTCTCTGGACCTGTTGGAATGTTCTTGATTCCTCTCCTCTCTACACATAACGCCAAAGATTCTAAGGAATACGATAGAGATGTGATAGAGTATGAAAGAATTCTATCGCTTCTAGCCATGCCATTTGTTCTGGCATTCTTCCTACTTTCACCATTTATCCTAAACCTTCTTAACGCAACATATATTTCATACTGGCCATCGTTCAGCATAATCGCAGTTGGAGCCTATCTAACTGTCCTGATTCAGCCATTCTCTTCATCAATAGCCTCAATGGGCAAACAGTGGGTTATGGCAAGAATATCCCTCATTTCCATCGTTTTGAACATTGCGATGAATCTAGTGCTGATACCAAATGAAATATTTGGTTTTAAGCTGTTTGGACTAGGAGTTGAAGGTGCGACGATTTCTTTCACCGTTTGCCAATTGATATCATATGCTATGAATAAGGAACTTCACCGAAAATTAAACAAAAATAGGACAAAATCAACATTCTCAATACACCTTTTGATTGCTTTGCCCACTGGAATTTTATTTTTATTTTCCGCTTTCTACGTCAGGCCATATCCATTTATGTTGCTGTTTCCAATCGTTCTAGCAGGTTTTGCACTATACGCGCTGATGAGCATACTTACAAAGGAAATCACGATGTATCAGGTAAAGACTATTATAAAAAATCTTATTCCAAACAGTCGATCAGGATTGCAATGACCTCACGTAGGTTCGTGAATGTAATATTAACATTACCAATAACGATAAAAACATCATCATCAGACCGGAAATCAGGAAATAGTTTGAATATGGAATGTCGAATACGAGTTGTGTAAATTCGTCGTTGAGAATTGGTAAAAAGAGAGTTCCACTGACCCATATAAATATTCCCCAGATCAGGCCCCCAAGGAGAAATATAAACCCGCATATTCTAAGAAGGAGGTTATTGAATTCTTTTCCAACTTTTAGGATTCCAAAAATATAAATGGCAGACAGGATTTCAAAAATGGCAAATATGAGCCCTGAAAGATAGGCAGTGAAGGAATTTATCGCAAAAAATATATTTCCTGACCCAGATGTAAAAATGATTATTGAGTGAATCGCAAAGAGTATGCCAAATACAATCAATGAGATGTATCCTATGAATGAGGCCCCTATTTCGCTGGAATACTTTAGTGATTGACTGCCCCCGCCATAATTTGTATAGACTTTTTCCAGTTTATAAAGACTGCTGGAGAAAATGAAAATTGCGGATATTATTATAATAGACTCGGGAAAGGTGAAAAAGGAATTGCGCGAATAGATGATGTTTATTATGGACAACACGAGGAACATAAATATTGATATGACTCCAAGATTCAGAAAAGGATTAAAAGAAGCATCGGAATTAAGTTGCTTGCCTGTGAAGCTTGAAAGGCAGATAGGGCAGTGATCCGAGTTTTCTCTGATGTCAGTTCCGCAAACTGGACATCTCATAGTTATCAATGGTTTGTGTATTAATAAGTTTTGCCTAGATATATTCCTTGCCAATGGTCTCTCTGGCAATTATTTGCTTCATTATCTCTCTTGAGCCCTCGGCAAGCATGAAGGACCTTACACCTCTTAATGCCCATTCCTCAGGGCAATCCTTCGAGTAACCGAACGCACCCTGCCATTGAAGCGCATCATTAATTGCATCGAAAGCCCATGTAGTTGATAGCATCTTTGCCTTCGCCACTTCTTTACTTACCTGAAATCTCGTATACTTACCGAATCTCTGCTCCTGATCGTAAATCCACAGTGTTTTGTAGCCGAGGTCCAAGGCTGTTTCCATTTTTGCCACGTTGTCTGCGACCTGAAACTGTAATCCCTGGAACTTTGAGAGTGCCTTTCCAAATGCAACCCTCTGTTTCAGGTAATTCACTCCCCTATCTATCGATTCTAAGGCTGCACCAGCACTTATTACTGAAATGAGTGCTCTGGCAAATTCAAAGCCTTCATGTATTATCTTAAAACCCTGGTTTTCTTTCCCTATAATGTAGTGTTCAGGTACTTCCAGATTATTTATCCTAAATGCGCCCCAGCTCGATCCTTCCCTTCCCATTTCTTCAAGATAGGTAATATCCATATGATCCTCTGTGTAAGGCACATAGATCAGGGATGTTCCAGAGGTTCCAGGCTTAGTTATATCAGTCTTTGCCACGGTGACAAACCCTCCTCCCTGTTCCTTAATATCTCTGACAAGACTTATGTAACTTTTTTCTCCGTTTATAACAAGACTGTTTCCTGATCTTGCAGCTACTGTTGTCATCGAAGCGACGTCAGAACCAAATGCTGGCTCTGTTGACGCAATGCCAATATACTTCTTGCCTGTTACAACATCTTGCAATATTTCCTCTTTCAGCTTTTCACTTCCATACTTTGCCAGTAGGTATGCCCAGGCATTATCCACCAAGAAAAAAACTGGAATTGAAACTGTAGGATCTGCTCTTCCGATCTCCTCTGCAACAATACCTATGGTTACCGGATCATATCCGGGTCCACCATATTTTTCTGGAATTGCCATTCCAAGCAGCCCCATTCTTGCCATTCCGTCTTTTATCTCCTTAGGAATTTTTCTCTTGTTCATCATTTCCTTTATTCGCGGTGTGATTTCTCTCTGACAGAATTCTCGAACTGTTTTTCTTAAAAGTAACTGTTCCTCGCTAAATGTAAAATCAAGCATTGCATCCCGATTGCTAATTGGTTTAAAAAAGAGTTTGTTATTTTATATTTTCGAAGTCTATCTTTGCCTTTGAAGGATCCTTCGCAAGTAATGATACTCTGCTTTCTTCCCTGTCAGCAACTATTTCATAATTAAGCTTGTATCCGAGATCCTTGGTAAAATCCATAATTTCCTTGTGAGAGGGCATATTATCAATTGATAATCTCGCAATTGATTGCCCAACATGCACATACCCCTTTGACTCGATGAAATCCGGTGATGCAATATTGTCCATCTTTGCATATTCCTCTATAAATGGCATATTGAAATCTTTCACAAGAGTGTGTCTGATAACCTTCCTTGTGTTGAGTGATGGCAACAACTCAAGTGTTTTTTGGAAATTTTCCCATGCATTCCCCATTGTGGGGTTCAATAGTTCATTAAATGTCTTTTTATCTGGACCTGCTGTTGTTACATATAATTGAGTGGGCAACGGTGACAATTTTTCCAGTACCATTGGCAGTGTTCCATTAGTCACCAGAAATGTTGACATGCCCCTCTTGTGCGCAAGTTCGATGAATTCTCCAAGTCTTGTGTAGAGAGTTGGTTCTCCGGTTAATGAAATTGCTATATGCTTTGGATTGGAAGCTTCCTTCCATTTTTCCTCTTTAACCTTTGGGTTGCCCTTGAAACCTGATATCAATTTTAGATGGGCTTTTATGCTTTCCTCCAGAATAAATTCTGGATCATCTTCGTCTCCTATGTGCATTGAGTCAAACCCGTTAAATCTCCAGCAAAATGAGCAGTTTTCCGTGCATGAATTCAAAGCTGGGGTCATCTGAACACACTGATGTGAATTGATGCCATAGAATGTTCCCTTGTAACATGATTTTCCACCTGTTAATTCGCTCTTTGTCCAATGGCATACCTTTACAGCTGAATGCTTTCCAACTAGACCGTAATGCTGCTTTTTGTAAACCTGTTCGTATTTATTTTCGGTCACATGGCTTTAGTTTAATGTTATATATAACAGTTATAGAAATAGAGGCCATATTTGGACGACCCCGTTAGCATTGCTCTCTTCTTACTCAAATAATCCATCCAAGATATTATTATAAATATTGTAGTTATCCCTAAGCATGGCAAATAATAGTTTGTGGATCACAACCAGTCCGGGAGAGAATGCTCCAGATGAAGTAAATGCTGTTATTGAGACACCAAAGGGAAGCAGGAATAAATACGAAGTAAATAAGGAAGGCCCAGGCATCATTCTGGACAGAGTCCTGCATTCATCTGTAATGTATCCTGCGGATTACGGATTTGTTCCAAGAACGTACTATGATGATGGGGATCCAATCGATATATTGGTTTTAACTTCGTTTCCGCTACATCCAGGAGTTATAGTTAAGGCACGTCCTATTGGAGTAATGCACATGATCGATGGGGGGGATAAAGATGATAAGATCATTGCAGTTGCCTCAAAAGACCCCATGAACAAAAAAATTAACGATATCACTGATGTCAATCCACAACTGCTGGCAGAAATTAAAAACTTTTTTGAAACTTACAAAATATTGGAAGGAAAGAAAACGTCTGTAAGTGATTATGGGAACGCAGAGGAAGCAAGGAAACAAATATCAGGATCAATGAAAAGTTTCGATGAAAAATTTGAAATGGAATTTGATTAATTTTTAAATATTTTACTCAGTTCATTTTCAGATGGAGTCTATCTCGAAATTTACAAGTTTAAAGTTTACTGAATAAAGCGGAACGCTTCCCCCGTACATACTTACTTTTTCCGTACTGCCAGACAGCTTAAATTTAAAATGGTGGAATAGCAAAAATGAAGAATAGTTTTGCCCGCTTCCAAGTAGTTCACTGTAAAGTGTATCTGCCCAGTATTTAGCGTATGAAGAGTGAATTGTGTAGTTGTATCGCAGTAGTTCTATACTATCCACAGGACCCAGTTTATTACTAAAAACATAACTATTCCCCACGGTGTAATTTGTAGCTGTCTGACTTTTCATTGTCATTGAAACTATGGTGCTTCCGCTTCCGCTAACAGAAGTTGAAATTCCCTTTTGAATGCTCATGTTGTATGCTATTGAACTCAGAGATATTCCTCGCTTACTGGAATCTACTACCCTAATTGGAAGAGGATTGACTGTGACATAAGTAACCCCTTTACCAGCGGTAAGAACAATTCCATCCTGTAGAACTTCAGTTTCTGTTAAGGTAAACTGAGTTTGACCCTTTGAATTGATAGAGCCGTATATCTTTATGCTGGGGCATATAGTGTAATGCAAAATTTTACTGGATGAACTGACATTGTAACACCCTATTTGATACATAAAAGTCTGGTTAGTGACAGTGCAAGTGTTGGGGGAATTAGAGTTGTACTGGGTCACTGTTGACCCACGTACCGTTCCAATATCACCGCTAAGAGAATTTGACATTACTCTTTCAAGATAGCTGTCGTATCCCCCCATAGTCGCAAATCCCCATCCAATGTCGCCAGAATAGCTTGAACTCCCAGTGCTGTTTACATCTGAAATACAGATTTCGTACGTTCCTGACGTAAACTTTAAAGGCTTATATCCAATTGTGGAATTGGTAAGAAATACCTGCACCCAACCAGTTTGATCCACTTTAATTATGCGACTTGATATAAGTTTTCCCTTGTTAAGAATTGACTGGTTGAAAATGTTGATTTGGATATAGTTCGTTGGAATGCTGTTAGCCTCATTCCCTGGAGGGATTGTATAATTGTACAAAAATAAAGAGATATAGTTTATCAATGCAGTTTTACTTAAATTGAAACATTGAATTCCTTTGTCAGAAATTGCCCAATAACTTGGCAGTGAACCTACAGGTTCAAAATAACTTATATTAATGTAGGCAGTTTTCCCTTGAACTATTGATACGAAACCGGTTACTGGGTTAGGTACGTAATTTCCTACGTCTTTCACACTATAATTATATTGTTCTCCTGCAGGGGCACAAATCGTTAAACTTGACTGTTGAGTCGTGCTAGGGGAGTAATGCTTTCCTCCAAGATAGAAGTTCCAATTGGAACCGGAGGGGAGACCTGTTTGTTGAACTATTAATTTTCCCTTGGCAGCATTACTCGTTATATTATATCCTAAAAGAAAATAATAATAACTGTTTGAAGTGATTAGTTGCTCTGAGATAATATAAAAGTCTGTTTGTATTGCTTGATTTGAATGTCCATTAATACTACATCCTTCTGCACTGACAGTGGCCTCATAGTAGTATGAAACTCCAGTGTTAGAGAAGGTTGTAGGATTTGAAATTGTTCCTATGAATTCGTTTGGTCCATATCCATATCCAGAGTTTTGATTATCGAATTTCAGAAACCCCTTAACATTGTTTACATTCTTTGGATAGTTATTGGCTGATTCATTTACTGCCTCAAAGAAGTTTATGTAATATGTTTTATCAGAACCTGTAGGATTGAGATATATAGTTTCGCCCTTTTTTGGGTTTTTAAGGGTGGCGTTTATTGGAATTGAGCTAGAAGTGTATTCGCTTGAGCCGTGGGAGTGACTGACATTTGTAAAATTAAATGCAAAGATGGAACTTGTGGAAAAAGGAGAAGTAGAGATTTCAGTAAACAAACTGGCGTTTCCTTGAACTACTTGTTTACAGAAGTTTGTATTTGGTTCCAAATAAAATTTTAAATAACTTACTGGAGTGTTTTTATTAGCGCAGAATTGCTGCGAAGCCAGTGGATAATAATTTTCAGTTCCCATTTTTAATGCAGTATTATTAAGCCAATAATTTTCATCTGTTATTTTAGTAAGTTTATTGTTACATATAATTCCTATAGAATTTGCTGAATTTATGTTATTTACTTCCGTTGTAGGTCCGAAGGCCGATGCAACCACACTCTTTTGAAGTGCTGTTGAATTGGAAAACTCCACTTTTAAGGTTGTTTCTTGATCTGTGACCTTTACAGTTCCCGCAGATGGACTAGGGAGAACTGTTTGATTATCAGAGAATATACTGTAACTATAGGAACCTCTTGGCAAGCTAAATGAAACTATATTTGGAATATTGGAAGCAACCGGACTACCTGACTTTTGTGTTCCCCCTAGAGTTACGGTCCAGTAATACCCAGCGGGTAGACCAGTCTCCTGAAAATTTATGGCAAATTTAAATTGCTGATCTACATAATTATTATTTAGAATATTACTTGTAGTTGCATTTGCGCAAGCAGCCACATTAACCGTTTTGTTCGTAACAACATTTGTATAATTAACTTTGAGTTTGTAACTTAATGAGGCATTAAAATTGTTAGAGTAGTAAAGGTTCGTACTTTGAGTTGGGGTAAAAGGTGGAGTTCCACTAATGCCGATGGGGAAACTTTGCGAAATTGAACTTCCTGGAGTGTTACTTGGATCTAGTAACTTTGAGTCCAGCGACGAAAAAGCACTTTGAGTACTTCCCTGATAGGTCAGATCATTGTTTGTGCCAGTGCTGGGAACATACCAAAGTATGAAACTTGTGAGCAGCACACTGGCTATGGCAAATAAAAGAATTGCACCTATGATCTCACTTACAGCTTTTTCAGGCTTTCTGACATCCTTCATGTATGAGAGTATTTAGTAATACTCTGTATAAAAATCTTTGTTATGTGTACGTACATAAACTAATTTTGGAATATTGCAGGATTAAAAAGGATTTAAAAATATAATAATATCCAGTTATTTCCACATTGGAGTTCGCATAATTTTGAAGTAAAATTTATACCAATGAACTAATGGGTGGTTTACGTTAACCGAAGAGAAATTTAAAGAACTGACGCCTTCTTCAAGACTTATACTCTTAACTTTGAAGAACATAAAAATAGCAGATGTAAAAACTTTAATGAAGGAAACTGGACTTTCCAAAAGGGCATTAATGGGTTCTTTGAAGCACTTAAGGGAGGAAGATCTCATAAAAGTAAAACCATGCCTCACTGACACGAGAAGAAGATTCTATTGCTATATTCAGGAAGAGTAATTTTTAAAGCGGCCAGAAAACTTTTGCTAATTCTACTACAACGGCCATTGCAATTCCAATGTAGATAACTAATTTTGGATCGAGTGCTGGTCCTTCTATTTCTTCTTCATCGAAATACCTGATTAAACCTGCTCCAGATTG
>JAJZYV010000023.1 GCA_021797955.1 Thermoplasmata archaeon | reverse complement strand
ATGGTCCTGCATATTTTCGCCTCTTCAAATCCGAATTGTGCAGGACCTTTTCAATTTTACAGCAGATTCAATACACTATCCCCAAAAATGGTAAACGCGTAAATATTTATTCGAAAGACGAAATTTATATTTATGTAAGAACCGTGCTGAAAGAAGAGAAATTCTCACATGAAGGCGTGCAGCAATCAGACTATATTTATTTATGGAATAGTAAAAGTAAACCTCAAGAGGAACTTGGCATTTATTCACGATTTAAGACTTTCATACGTGAGAATGACCTAATTTATGAGATTGCATTGCACGTTCATGAACGATTTACCAGATCGATCAACACACTCTCGAAGCACAATCCAAATTTGGTAAAAATTAATTTCCGTCATCTTCTTGGAATTTAGCCCTGCAGTAGAGTCCAATAATGTTGAGAAAATTAGCATTGTCAATTATCTATTAGTAGATACTAATGCTACGAGATGTGTGTTTTTAACAATCCTTCCATCGCCCCGAATCCGTGATTAAACCTTAACTCGTCATTTTTTACGGAATAGATTGCAGAATCTTTTTTCATGGGTGGATTGGCTCCTTAATTCTGGACAGGATTGACTTATCGCTCATGCCAATCCACCTCTTATGTCTTCCTTACATTCTTGATATACTTCCCTTGGCGTTCTGTAATCGATTGCTGAATGCAGCCTCTCATTGTTGTAGAATTCAATGAACCTTGAGATTCTGTTACCTGCATCCTCGAAGGGAGGAGAACTCAAACCTCCTGAACACTTCCTTCTCCTGAATGGAGTTGAATGACTCGATATGTGCATTTTCTCTTGGAGTGGCAGGGTATATCCTCTCATGTGGGATGTTGCATGAATGGCAAACAGGTATGCCGTTCTGTTCTCTCCATGTAAGTACACAGACTTGGTATCCATCTCCCGAACCTCATTTGGTTTCAGGACAGAAACAACCGGTTCCACAACACTCTTGGCTGGACTGCGGTAATTGTATGTATAATTGAGGAGATTGTTCTCCTTCATGAGGCGGAATACCTTCTTTCTGTTGATTATATAACCGGATGTCTGCAGGTATTTTGTGTCTTTCTTTTAACCATAGCAGACGAATTCCCTGCCAAAAAGATCCGTAATATCAAGCAGGATCTGTTCATCTGCAATCGCGACAATTCCGGAATCAGTGATCGTGGAGGCCTTTCTCCCTCTCCTGAAATGCATGGATGGCGGAATACAGTAATGCGTGATCCTCGGAATCTTCAGGAAAGCAAGAATTCTGGAAATGTTCATCCCCCTTGACCTGTATTCAGAGATCAGCGCTTTCCCCTCTTTTTTTATATGCGTCCCGCAGCAATGCAACCTTAAGCTACTTCTCAGCTATGATCTTCTTCAGGCTCTCCTTCTCCTTCTTTAGCTTGGGAGACGTGGCGCTATAGATCGCGATCTAGATCTCAGCCTTTCCATGCCGAAGGTCTCGTATGACTCTTTCCAACGGTAGAACATGGTTGGATCTACCCCGTATTTCCTGCACGTCTCAACAACATTGCCCTTATCCCTGATCTCGTTGATAAGGGCTATTTTTTCTTCTGCCTTCCGGTGTTTACGTTCAGTCATTGTTTCCCCCAAACCCCCTTTCCATAATAGCTCTAATATATTTATAGAGACATAAGCAAAAGTTGTCCAACCATTTAAGGGCCAGACCACCCCGGCTTTTCAATAGCAGTTTGTGATTCCAGCGATCATCTCTGAATATTATTGGGGGAAAGAACGCTCCTAGTGTTTTCACATACATTATGTAAGTCTGTGATATTTGGTCACTCCACAGATGTATTTTATACAGATAACAGCTAAATTTCATATTATATCTACATATAATGTCGAATGACACTAAGGATCTATATGAAAGAGTCCAGGCTTTACTGTAGATTTGATAAGAGTGAAGGTCCTATCTTCCTGAGCCTTTTTGATTACCTCAACGATCAATTCAACAGTGATGATCCACAGAAGATCTTAGAATTTTATAACAACTTCGAAAGTAGAGACCAGTTAATAAAATGGATGAAGGAGAGACCAAAAGGCGTAGCCCATATTCGCGAAGTTGAAGGAGATAAGGATATCATAGTTGTTATCCCCACTGCTGATTTTGGAGGAAAATATGCGACAGAATGCCGCGAAAATATTTTTAATGGTCTACATATAATTTTTGTCGATGGAGGAAATGAAAGAGATTTCTATTTTAACTATTCTCACAAATGCAATATAGGGATAAGGAAGGCTATGGAATACAGTCCAAAATGGATCGTGATTTCAAACGATGACATGTACAAGATTGATGACATATCCACTTTGAAAAGAGAGCTTTCCAAATTAGATAACGCAAAAACGGATCTTGTTTTCACTCACAGGTCACAATATCACTCTGTACCAGCCAGATTTTCTAAGCCAAGAATGTTACGGGAGAAGATCCTTCTACTAAGATATATAAAATCCCAAGACCTTGCTTTGGTTAAATCACTATTACAATTAGAAAATAAATTTCACTGCAGATATTTCTTCTCCCCTCGTACAGGATTCACTTTTCTTTTGTACAAGCATGGCTATAACTTAATTTCATTCACAGATTTTTATATCTTGAGTTCTCAATACATCAGTAACCTTGACCATGACGTCTTTGATGAAACTTTTGTCAACGCACATGAAGATCACGATTTGGTCCTAAGGGCCTTTACTTCTGGTGCCAGATATGCGATCATAGATTACAGAATTGGTGACTATGTTGGATCTACAATGGGGACCGGTATTACCCGGAGCTTAAGAGATATTGCCGGGATTGTTTACCTTGACTACAAATGGCGTTCTGCGTTTGATCTTCATAAAAATACGAAGACCGTAAAGACCAGAATCCCGTCTAAACCCGAAGAGAAGATACCAGACAAAAAGATATAGAAGCATTTCATTGACTTAAGTAAAGGAAGTTAATGGATGTGTTTCAGGGGGATTATCCCGAGTACTTTTCTGACGAGATGGTATGCCAAATTTCTTACAGCAGGAACAAGCATGAATAGGATTGCCCCTAAGGTAAAGAAGATATTGTACAAGAGATAAATCCAATCGACAACAGTATATTTGGGGATGTTGCCTATTGTTACATTTACAGTATATTGATAGAATCCAGCGGAATTGTAAACTCTTACAAGGACAACATAGTTTCCTGAAAACCTGTAATGGTAAACGAATTTTCCTGAAGAGCTGTTATCTATTATTCCATTAACGTATACCTTGATTATAGAACTGTTTTCGGATTGAGTGTATACGGGGATCTCATATGTGCCTGGAGATGGTAAAGATAAATTACTCATGTGTTTGATTTCCGAAGGTACTGGTATGACATCGATATTGTATGCGAATGTATTATTCATATATCTGAGATAGATAGTATGATTTCCAGAAGTGTTAAAGCGAAGGGAAACGCTGCTACTGTTTATCAAAACTCCACCTATGTTCCAGACCGTATCATTATTTGCAGAGACAACAATCGGGTATGCAGTGACTACTGTTGACTGATTTTGATAGACTGGATTACCTATTGGAGACCCATTAAAATATGCCTGAAACACAGACATTTTTCCGTATGTCACAAGAGGCATTATATTTTCCTCTGGAGAGGCTGCTATTAGAGTATAATAGCTGACCATAGAACCACCCCATACATTTGACAAGCTTACGTATTTCTCCTTTGAGCGAACAGTGGTATTGGATATTTCCCTGGAATTTAAAATAAATTCAGCATTATTGCCGTTCAAATATATACCATACAAATTGATCTTTCTGCTAAGATTTACATTCTTGATATTTCTGTACACAAATGAAGTCGAATTGTTGAAATTCTCTGCAATCATCGCCTTATCAGAAGTTGTATTTGATATCCACCCCACTTCGCTGGAATTCAATTGACCAGCTGGCTTAAAGTTAACATAAGAAACAGGTACATTACCGAAGAAGACCGATGTACTCTGATTAGAAATATAAAGCGGGGATGCCGCCTGGCCGCTTATGTAAGACAGTGATTCTGCGAGCATTCCACTTCCAATGTTACCGAGGTTATCTACAAACTCAAAATCAGGAGGATAGTAAGCAAACGAAAGCAACCCATATCCCGGAACAGGAACCCCAAATCCCCATCCATTCGCAGAATAGTATCCATTCAAATAGGCATCGTATTCCGGAAATACTTCATTGCCATTGTCATGTGAGTTATACATTCCAAAATTTCTAACTGCGAAAGGAACGTAATCAACAGCAAGATCTGGCTGATATGTATAATTAACGTGAAAGTAAAGTGCGCTTAGATTAACAGACTTTCTGGCAAAACCTATGTAAAATATATTGTAATTTTTCTGCTGAGTTTTAAAGTAATGTACGCCTCTTGGAAATGATATTGCCACGACTGCGCTTGTGGAATTGTTCGTTGGCGATCCCATAAGATGAGCCTTAAGCAGAGATCCTGAATACGAGAAAAATCCGATATTTGACAGATTCCTGTTTTCCAGGTATGAAAAATCTGACGGATTGAAGGTAAAATTCAGAGTATAATTTGATCCATCGTATCCATACCCGTAAGCACCAACGGCAACCGATGAGTACTCTATTCCTGCTGGAAGGACATTCGTTCCTGTACCTGAGATCTGGGGAGCCTCCCCGAGATAACCGCTCGAAAACGGAATGGTTGAATCTTTAGGAAGTATCATTAGATCTATTGTCCTGTTAAATTCTCCTTTCAGTTTCAAATAAATGTATGCACCGCTACCAGTAATGTTTTCTATCCATGCAGGAATGTATGTTCCATTAGTATATCTGAACATTATGTTGCTGAAGTTTGTGTTTATTGAACCGCTGATAGATGATGGAAGGAAAATGAGTTGATCATAAACTTCTGATGGAGAAGGTTCAATTCCCAGGGGCAGTGTTACCCTAATTGGAATGTCTGGGTACGAATAATTTGATGTTACTATTGCGAGGCCATTAACGGGTGTGACCCGTTGAAAGCTGAGATTGTTAGCAAATGGATTAGCATTGGAATACACTGTATTGATGTGAGAAGTTGCAAGGCTGTATATTATAAAGTTCTGGTTAACGGTTGCTATTTTATAAAGGCCTGTGGCATTAATCTCCCTAGCAAAAACAGATCCGCCACCATTGAGCTGGACGCCATCAGAGGTTATTGGAACAGTTAATTGCGGATCTAAAATAACAATCACCTGAATATCATGTTTTAAAAGTGCCATTGAAAGTGCAGGAATGTCAGAATTTACGAAATTTGCGGACAGATTTTGAAACTCATAAGGATTAGGGAACTCGCTTGCAAAGTTTTGGTATCCGTATGGAAAGCCATAAACATCGGACTGGGATGCCCCCACATAAATGTAACTAAGTGAAGTTGTATTTTCTGGAAGCACCAATATTCTCTGACCCTGGTATGCTTTTAGAGAGAGCGCAAGATCAGTCACGTAACTTGGAGCACCAGCCTTTACTCCCGGTGGATTGGATTGAATTTCGTATTGCATTACGGGTATTGAGGATAATAGCACAAGTGCAATTATAGCAACAGTAAAGATAACAACTGAAAGGTGCGAAAGTTTCTTCCTGATCGCAAAAAAATGCAAACTGGTAAGTTTGTTGATAGAGGCTTCCAAAAGCTGGGCAAAAAAGAATGTGTATATAAACACCTGAGTGAAATAAAAGAATAAAGGATAATTATACACGCCAACGTAGGGGTTTTTAAAAAGGTAAAGAAAAGACCCATTATACACTCCATACTGGAACACGATCAGCGAAAAAAGTAGGGCTATCAGTGTTATGTTGACCTTTCTGTACTTGTTGTGGCTTGAAATTGCATATACTATGGTGGAAACAATAATCGTCAGGTAAATCAACCCGAACCAGCTGCTTTCATACATTATTGACGTAAGCTGATTCGAAACATATGGAAGCGCAAAAATTGTGCCCTGTACAGAACTGGCTGAATACTCAAATTGGGCTATTGAATAAAGGGCGGAAGTGACACCGCTGTTTGATGAGGCAGAGGCCTTGAAAACCAGAAAGGCCTCAAGAATTGAAATAACCGCTGGTGTAAGCATAATCAGGAGAACAGCGAACGCTATCCCAACTGCTGCAATGTTTCTTAATGTTTTCTTCAGATTAAATTCAATAACAGAGAGGATTATGATAGCCACGAGAATGAATATTATGAATTTCAAATAGTCAATACCCTGAATGGCAAAAAGTAAGAAAAGTACTACATCTGCAAATATCAGATCCTTTATTTTCTTACTCTCATAAAACCTGATGAGAAAGAGGAAAAGAACAGGCACAAAGAATAGCAATACTGAATATTCCCAATCCACACCCATCAATATAGCCAGCGGATTAAGAGAGTAAAAAAGGCTACCCGCTACCTGCGTCGTGTGTCTGAATTTCAAGCGGCTAAGAAGAATGTAAATTCCAATTGGCATTGAAAAGGAACTTATAAAAAACAGAAAATCCCAGGATGCTACCAGGAAGGGGGGGGAAAATGAGTATACTACAGACGCAAAAATATTCGGCAGATTCATCTGCGGTACCATAAGTTGTGAAACAACCGGGCTATTGACATTGTAAATCCCAATATCTCCACCAATCAGAAGATTGTCAAATAACTGTTGCGAATACATAATGGCCCAGAATAATCCAAAAACAGCCTCTATCAAGAGAAAAGTTATTGCGTTCAGCTTTCTGATATCAGATATTTCCAATGCGGGACTTCAATCAAAATCATGCATTTAAAATTTGATTTGGAAACATCTTTTGAATTCACAACCTTCGGTAAAGAGAAAGAAAAATGTTCAGCAAAGAGGCTGAAATTATGTACAGACACATCTTGATTATCAGATCACGTCTGAGTTTTGCCGCATATTTATCTTTCAGCAAATGAATCAGCTCAATAGCAACTGACCCACGCCGCAAAAGGCCCGACTTGATTGACTCATCGATCACGTCCAGATGTATCATGGTATAAATTAATGATACTGATGGTGGAGACTGGCAAGTTTTTTGTATATCAAACGTGTTTAAAGAATTTATAAGTGCTACGGCCTCTATTTCCTTAGGTTTACTCGAAAAATATTCACGTGAATTATTTTTGTGAGATCTTACAATCGTGGAAGGCATCATGCTTGTACAATAGCCAATCGAACAGTTGTTTTTAACAGCCGCGTAAAATAGGAACGAATCAACATACCCGACTCTCAGATTGCTCAAACCTTTTTTCACTTCATTTGCAAACTGCCTTCTTATGCTTATTGAACTGAGGTTGTAATTAACACCTAATTTGATAAGTGTAAAAACCTTCTCATCGTCGTAATTCCTGACGATGTGAACCCTAGGTTTTTCATATCTGACCTTATTCATATGTTCTGATGGGTATTCATATGATGCAAATCTTGAAATCCCGTTTTTGTAAAAAGCTATATCATTCCTGAAGGCATCTATGACCTCCTCCAACTTATGTGGAAGAAAAATATCATCATCTTCTAGAAATGAGATTATCTCCCCCTTTGAATTATCTATTCCTATAATCAACTTTCCAACTAGACTAGTATCTTTCGTCATAAACACGGAAAATTTAAATGAAAAATCGGTTAGTTCTACCGGTATATTTGTTACTATAATTACTTCAAATTGTTCTGAACCTATAGTTTGTTCAGCGAGCGAACGAAGGGCTTGATGATAAAATTCATTTCTATTATAGATTGAAATAATTACACTTATCATGGTCATTTCCCTAATGTACTTGTAAAATAATTTACCGCTATAAAATGAGTTCCACGCTGTCGACAATATTCCCTCCAAAGGCCAAAATACTCAGAATGTTAGTCTGCTAAAACACTAATTCATCTTGGGGAATAATGGAGCTATAGATTCAAACTATAATTCACTATGGGATATGCGGATTATGAATGATATTTGCCAAGTATAACTGTCAGTGCTATTATTCCAAACATCCTAAAGAAGGACTTTATCAGCATGTCCAGATCTGGAATTCTGCGACAGGCAATACTGTGATACGTAAAAACAACAAAACTTCTGATAGAGTCTGATCTCTTACATTTCGGATTTTTAACCGTCCGATCTAGTTCTATCCTTGATAGTAACTGAAATATATTATTACGTATGACCTGGTTTTCTGTAGACTTTAGAAACGTATAGAACACATCGAGATATCCATTGGGACCTTTCCCAAGGTTAATGCCTGATCTATTTGCATTGTGTACTCGTACCGCTGTTAGCTTTTGTCTATCTATCAGCAGTTTATTGCCGAACACTATAGAAATATAAAATAAAAGAGAATCTACATAGTCGCTTCCAAACTCGAATAGCAGATTTGAATGAAAGCGGAGAAGATCGGTTTTTATGATCATAGAACTCAGATTGTAAGATAAATTGTTTCTGATCAGTTTATTGAATTTCAGAAAGGATCTATTCGCCTCTTTCATCGAAACGAGTTCAGCAGAATCAACATTTTCGGTGTTCTTAAAACTCAGGAAACTTTTTTCACCGGTTTTGAAGTGTATGTTGCCATTATGATAGAAATCTATATCCCCAAATTTTTTAAGTAATGAAAAAAAGGATGAAAGCTTTGATGGTGCCCATAGATCATCATCCTCCAAAAAGCACATGTATTTTCCAGTAGCGTAATTCAAAGATTCAGCAATTTTACCGGACAACGATCTATTGGCGCTGTTGATACACAATACTCGATTTTTCTCCAAAAAGCCATCGATCTCTCCATCTTTAAAGTTTTTAATCACTATGATCTCATATTCATCCCTGTTTACAGACTGGTTTAAGACACTATGGACAGATTCTAGTATAAATTGCCTCCTGTCAAAAGCAATAACTATAACAGACGCAAGCAGTTTTATCATCTCCACTCAGGCAACTGCAACTGTTTTCAGTATCCACATTCCAACTATATTAGTTTTTTTATATACAACAATTGAAAGCAAAATGCGAATCAGTACAATTTAAATCTAAAAATTAGTAGTATACAACATTAACACCGATCTCATTGGAAACGGCATCCTTACAAAGATATCTAACAGAATATACACAAATAGACTGGATGGTATGATTTGGATTATCCACCAATTTAAAATGTAAGAATATTCAACAGGGTAATGCGCAAATAACGGAAAAACAAGAAGTATTTATCGCTTAAAATTATTATTCCGCCACATTGATATCCATAGAACTAATCTCTAGAGGAGAACCATATCTGGCAGATACTCTTGAATCAATAAGGGAACAAAGTTACAACAATTATGAAGTTGTATGCGCTGACAGTTCTGGGAAAGGAAACGTTGAAAAGATTCTTGATGATTATGGCTGTAAAACAGTTATTCTTCCGGAGGACACCCTCTTTTTGTCAGCGCGCTACCACTCCCACTTACTTTCAAAGGGTGAATTTTGTCTTATACTAGACAGCACAAGACCACTTAGAGATAAAGCATTAGAATTACTATCTCAGAAGTATTCCAGTTATGATATGACAATTATCAGGGAGAATAGCATTGGGAAAGGTTTCTGGGTTGAACAGGCTAGAAAACTTTCCGAAATTAGCCTGTCAGAGAAGGACAGGTTGAAGTACGAAACATTAGCTTTTCTATTACCTAGATTTTACAAAAAGGAGATACTTGATCGAGCTTTTACAGAAATTACTCGAATTGTTGGCGATTTGTTCGACAAAATTGGATATGGAGAGCATCATCTGATCTTTGAAGCTGGAAGAAAATTTGGAAAGAGTGTAGGACTTACGGATGAACCGTTAATCGATCACTTTGAAGACGATTCCTTGGCGAAAATATTGAAAAAATATCATCGTTATGGAAAATCACAGAGGGTCTTAAAATTAATAGGGAATACTGAGACAAGGTACTTCAACAGACATATTAGAAAAAATATAGATATTCGCAAACGTCTTAGCACTGTTCCAATTTCAATAGCCAGATCTATTCCATTTTTAATAGGCTATCTATTATTTTGATATATATGGCCAGGACATAATGTTTCTTTAGAATTTTCTACGAATCTAGCACACGTGAATTCATGTTATAATTTGGGTATAATCACCTGTTTGAGAAATTGTCACACGTTTTGACTTTATAGAAAAGATCTTACTCATCCAGCATAAGTCAACTACCTTCCATCTTGTTTAACTCCTGGTAGCATCAACGTTACCTGGATTTGACATTGTAAACGCCAAGTGAAAATTGTCCAAAATCGGCAGACGAAATCTGTCCACCCATATTTATAATTTCCATTTTTATTTCACCTCTCCTTATACGGCGGAGGAATACCCTTCCGCCGCTCCCTGAGCCTGTAAGACTCACCCTTGATGTTCAGCACTGTGCAGTGGTGCAGTATCCTGTCCAGGATTGCTGATGCTATCACCTGATCTCCCATAACCTCACCCCATTCACTGAATGATTTGTCTGAGGTGAATATCGTGGATGATTTCTCATACCTGTACGAGACAAGCTGGAAGAAGAGATTGGATTCCTCACGATTCAGTGGAAGATAGCCTATCTCATCCACTATCATGAGAGAATACCTTGAATAGCTCCTGAGAAGGATGTTGAGTCTGTCTCTCATATACTCCTTCCTGAGAGCCTGCACCAGTCTGACTGCTGAGATGTAATATGTTGAAATGTCGGACTGGAGCGCCCGAATTCCCAGTGCAACTGACAGATGAGTCTTACCGACACCAGGTGGTCCAAGGAAGACCACATTCTCATGGTTGTGTATGAACCTCATTGTCATGAGATCGTCTATGACAGATCTGTCAATGGATTTCTGGAACGAGAAATCGAACTCGTCCATTGTTTTCCTGAAGGGGAAGCCTGCATACTTCAGCTTCGTCTCATATCTAGAT
>JAJZYV010000022.1 GCA_021797955.1 Thermoplasmata archaeon | reverse complement strand
GTTGGCCAGCAATACGAGGCTGACGCCAACAAGAAACATAAACAGACCTGTAATCAAAAGCAAACCCAAAAAAAGTAGAATCTGCTGCGGGTAAATACTGAACCCAGCCCTCAAAGAAAATAATTCCGAACTCAGTAAAAGCACTATTGATCCTATTACAAGGTTAACTACAATTGTTGGCGTAATGAGGTCAACCATATATTTTGTTGGTTTGAGTTTAGTGAATTTAGAGGTGTATACCAGAGATGCATTTGCATAATAGACAGAATTAGCTACTGAAATAGATACGGTTGTTGAGGAAAGCAAGTTTATAAAGGCAATCCATCCCGCAGAATATTCCATCGCAGATCCAGTTGATGAAAATGAACCTGGAGAGTTAAAAACATATGCTCCCATAACTATCCAGAACATCATGAATCCTACTCCCCAACCCCACAAGGATTTGTTGAATGCCAGTGCTTTGAAATAGTACTTTTCGATCAATTATTCCACCCCATCAAGCAGGGAATTCAGACTTGGAGCAGAGGATATTTTTACTTTACCTCTTCCAAATGTTACTGAATAGATGCCAAAACTTGTCTTAATAACTCCAAGATTCCCGGACTCTTCACCAGGGGTTATATAGAGTGAATCGAGCATTGAGAGATCATATTTTCCATACAGCTTCCCCTCTATAATAAAACACATTTTCCAGTTGCTAAGTTTGGAAAGTAGATCCAATTCGTGTGTATTCATTAGAACTTCAGAGTCCAAAGCCTTGATATGTCTGATCAGGCGAATCCTCCTCCCCTGGTCGATATTGTCAAAAGGCTCATCAAGAAGAACAGTCTTAGGAGAAAAGGAAAGTGCAAGAATATTTCCAACCATCTTTTGCTCACCGGAACTTAGCTGGTATATTCTCTTAGCTAGGATATCTTTAAGATCAAATTCGGAAATTAGATTCAAAGGCTCATCCGGTTTGTACCCTTTCAATTTTGAATACAAAGATATAATATCATAAACCGTAACATTGATTAAACGATAAACATCCGAAAGATTTGTTGAAACCCCAGTTTCCCCTGATATATTTCTCACATTTTTCCCATTTAAGAGAACCTCTCCATTCAATGCATTAACGAGGCCAAGTATCACCTTGATAAGAGTTGTTTTGCCGGATCCGTTCGAACCAATGACGACAACCTTATCACCATCAACATTAAGATTAATGGACTCCAATGCTTTTTTTCCGCCCTTAACGTCATAACTGACATCTACCGCGTTCAGGTTTATCATTAAATATGTATTTAGACCGGTTTATTTAACCGTGAAAAGAGTCCAAATTTTGAACCACTCCAATTAAACTTCAAAAAATAATTAATTTCAGCTCTGTGGATGATGATATTCTTAATGAGTTTTTCAAATTTTGATTTGGCGACTATGCTTTTATCAGGATTGCAGATTACCAGATTGATCATTCTCCTTTGAATGTTAAAGAATCAATATCTTATTGTTGTTAGAACTATTTCAATCCCGTACTCCCGTTAAGAAATTCGTCAATCAGTTTTCCCACTTTCCCAGGATTTTCTCTGAATGGCACATGGCTACTTCCCTTTACAACATGGAACTCAGAGTTACTGAACTTATCAGAAAGCGTCTTCCCATATTGGACATTGAAGATTTCATCATCTTCTCCCCAGATAAATGAAATTGGAAAGATCGCTTTTTTAACCGTTTCTTCACTAATATCCAGATCAGATTGCTTTGAATTTGCCATGGCACCTGCTATGAGTTTTAACATATCAGGATTCAATTCAGAAAATTCGCTGAAAAGCCTTGATACACTCTGTGAAAAATTCTGATCAGTGGTTTGAAGTCCTCCAAATGAATCTATCAGGACGCACTTCTCAGGCAGTTTGTATTTTGTAGCCAGTTCCAAGGAAATCCAACCTCCCATGGAACTACCGATCAAGTGATATTTATCGATTTTCAAATGTTCCATCAACTCGTATATGGCATCGCACTGTATTCTGATCAGTTCACCTATACTGGAAATATTAGTGGTTACCTTTGGAGCTGGACTATTACCATGTCCAAAGAGATCTATTGCTACAATGCCGAAACTATTGTCTAAATGCCCAACTAATCCGTTCCAGATATCCGAAGAAGCTGTGAATCCATGAATTAGAACTAGAGTGAAATCTCCTTCCTTAAGCTTATAGGATAACTCTCCCCATGAAGTCTCGAAAAGATATTGTTTCATTTTTTGTTATTAGTACCATCTTAATTATTATTCTCTTTCAGCCTGCATTGATCTCAATCTAAATCCCCAATTTCCTCTGCATTTAATAGTAGATTTCGGTAAATTTCCTCATATGAATTGTAAGTAATCTCAATAGTATATGCATCTAAAAGATTATTATGTCATTCCCATAGGGTGATTATGCTAAACGAAATGAATGAGAGCGAATTGAAGTCCACACATTTAAAAATCACTGCACTCTCTTCTGGTGGAGGCTTTCTGGACGGATATGATCTTGGTATAATCTCAGTGGCTGTACTCCTCCTAAAGCCAGAATTTCTTTTGAGTTCATTAGATGTGACACTTCTGTTAGGTTCCACCTTACTCGGAATGGTGTTTGGGGGTATTTCTGGTGGACTTTTAGCTGATAGGAAGGGACGAAAATATCTTTATATGTGGGACATGCTACTTTTCATCGCATTTACTGTTTTGGCTGCCATCTCGACGTCATTTGCAGAAATTTTGGTCTTCAGGTTATTGCTGGGTGTGGCAATAGGAGTGGACTATGCAATCAGCCCCACTATAATTTCTGAATACGCGCCTGCGAAGCAACGAGGTAAATTGCTCACAATCAACGGCGTTTTCTGGTTTATAGGCGCAGCGTTCTCATATTTTGCGGGTTTTCTTTTCTCGCAGTTTGGTGATCTGGGATGGAGAATAATGTTCCTGGTAGGAATTATCCCAGCTATTATGATACTTGTTTTGCGTTCAAATGTTCCAGAATCTCCAAGATGGCTAATCAGTCAGGGAAAGGTGAATGAAGCAAAAGTGTCCTTTAAAGCAGTTGTTGGGAATGATCCCGGAGAATATGAAACTGGTCAAAGCAATCATCATTTAAAGGATCTTTTCAATAAAAGGTATATTTTCAGCACTATTTTCGTTCTTACATTCTGGTTCATTCTGGATGCAGCAACATATGCAATTGCACTTGAGGGACCAACAATTCTCGAAACCGGTTTTGGATTAAGTGTCAGCGGTGCATCCGGGTATGCATCCATAATCGCAATGCTAGCTGTAATTGGTGCTTTTTTGACTTTTGTTTTTATAGACAGATCTGGAAGAAGATTTGTCACTCTTGTAGGTTTTGCAGGAATGACCATCACACTCGTACTGGCCGCCTTATCGCTTATTGATTCATTGGGAGTGTTTATCTTCCTCATAATCATCGTCTTTTTTGAAATTCTCGAAGAATTTGGACCGGGAATAACAAGTTTAGTCTATCCACAGGAATTATTTCCAACAAGCTTAAGATCGACTGCACAGGGGCTTGGGACTACTGTAAGTCGTATAGGCGCTTTAGTAGGAATTTTCTCATTCTCGTATTTCTCGTCCATCTATGGATATGGAGGAGGGCTAATTTTCCTGGCAGGGTTGTCATTAATTGCGCTCATATTTACATTAGCTTTCAAAATTGAACCAAAGGGAAAAACATTGGAAAATTTAACAGAATAATTTTTATTTTCGCCCCAGTTCCTTAAGCACAAGATCTGGTCTGTCCGATGCGATTGCATCAACACCAGCTTCTATCATTTCTTTTATCTCCTTTTCCCCGTTCACTGTCCATACATTAATTCTGATCCCCTTATTGTGGCAGAGGTCGACATAATTCTTATCTATCCCTTTATAATATAACGAAATCGTATCTGTCAGGCATGAGTTTGCAGCAATTTCGGGCGACGGAGGAATGTCTGTCATCAGGAGCGCAGTGGTGAGATCTGGAAATTCCTTTTTCAACTTAAGAATGACCCAGTGGTCAAAACTTATTATTGCAACTCTCTTCAACAATTTACTGTTTCTTTGAAGCAGTTTGGAAATTTCATTTGTGGTGTTACGCGACTTCAGTTCTATAATCAGGGCTATAGTTGTGGAATCCAGAACTTCCTGCAATGTTGGAATGAATCCATCCTCACCGATCTTAATCTTCTTAATTTCGTTCAAATTAAGTTCAGAAATTTTTTCATCCACTCCAGCAATTCTTTTCAAATCCGGATCGTGAATAACAACCAGTTTCATATCCTTAGTCAGGTGAACATCACACTCAATTGCATCAGCGCCTAACTTCTCTCCGTTTATGAAGGCTTCAATCGTATTCTCAAATGCTAGTCCAGCGCCACCACGATGTGCAATAACCATTATATTTGCTTTTTCCTGATGCATCTTAAACAATATTCCTAATGTTTTTTATTCTTATACCAATAATTTCTATACGATTACATAGATGGAATACCGACAGGAATTTGAAACAATACATCTTTTCATATATCTTCACGCAATAATTAAAGTAATTCCTTTTCATTTGTTACAAGCCCTAAATTACCCAAAAAGTACACCTTAAATAAAAAAATTAATTGGCTGAATGAAATTTACCATATCAGTATTTTTTCAATATCAGTTTTTTGAAGTTTTGAAAATTCCTTGAAGTTTTCTTCAAACTTTTCATGGTTTTTCGGAGGTATTGATCCTCTGAAATTGGACGGTGAGTGGGGATCAATCGCTATCCTCCTTCTTATCTCCTGTTCTCTTGCGTTACCCTTCCAGATCTGTGCCCACGAAAGGAAAAATCTTTGTTCCGGAGTAAAACCATCAACTCTCTTTCTCATGGCAGGTTCTTTAGCCAATCTTCTTTGCAGAGCTTCAAAAGCAATGGTGACACCTCCAAGATCTGCAATATTTTCGCCAAGTGTAAGCTTTCCATTTACGTGAAGTTTAGGAAGGACTTCGTCTGCTTCATACTGTTCCACAACCCTTTGAGCCTTTTCTTTGAAATTATCAGCATCTTTTTCCGTCCACCAGTCTCTGATATTACCATCGGCATCAAATGTTCTTCCCTGGTCGTCGAATCCATGTGTAATCTCATGAGAAATCACACCTCCAATTCCACCATAATTTACTGCATCATCCATGTCCTTATCAAAAAACGGTGGTTGTAGAATCCCCGCTGGAAACACAATTTCATTCTCTGTTGGAGAAAAATACGCATTCACAGTTGGAGGTGTCATATACCAGAGTTCCCTGTCAACCTTCTCGTTTACCCTTGAGGTTGATCTATGGAATTCAAAAATTTCTGATCTCATGACATTTCCTACAAGATCCTCAGGATCAACTTTGATTGGGGAATAGTCTATCCACTTGCTCGGAAAGCCTATTTTTGGCCTGAACTTTGAGAATTTTTCAAGAGCTTTTTGTTTTGTTTCTTCAGTCATCCAGGATAAATTTTTCAGTCTTTCAGCAAAAACTTCCCTGATATCGTTTACCATTGTTTCCATTCTTTCCCTAGCATCTTGGCCAAATTCTCTTTCCACATACAGCTGGCCCAATGCTTCCCCAATACTTCTGTCTACAATTTTAACAGCTTTTTTCCATCTTTTTTCAGGTTCAGCCTGGCCCATCAGCTTTCTATTGAAGAAATCAAAGCTCTCCATTTCAGCTTCTTCGTGAAGATATGGAGCACCGAAATGTAACACATTCCATTTCAGGTAGGACTTTATTTCGTCTATGGGGTATTTTCCTAGAATTTTTCCAATGCCCTCTATAACTTCAGGTTGTCCCACTACAATATACTCGCTCTTGGGGACTTCGGCCAATTCCAAATACCTGTTTAAATTTAAAATTTCAAATCTGCTGTTTAGTTCATCCCTATTTATCCTATTGTAGTTTTTCTCTGTATCTCTCAGATCTGCCTGCGGTCTATTAATGGTTGCTATTTCGTTTTCTATCTTCAAAACAGAGTTTGCGTGGGTTTCAGCCTGATCTTCCTTGAATCCATACATTGCGAACATCTTCTTGATGTGTTTAAAGTAATACCCCTTGATTTCAGTGAAATTATCACTTAAGTAGTAATCCCTGTCAGGAAGAGACAGCCCTCCCTGATAAATATAAAACGAATAAATCGAACTATTTTTTTCATCGGCCATAGAATATGGAGCAAATAGGGCAGATATTCCGTGAGAATGCAATAAATGCACAACTTTTGCCATATCCTCTTTATTTTTTGTTTCATCAATCAACTCCATCAGGTTCTTAATGGGGTTAAATTTCACATTTTCCATTTTTTCCCTATCCAGTACTGAAAGGTAAAAGTCTCCCACCATCTTTTCTATACTGCTCTTTTCGCGCTTCGAAAAAGCGCACTCTTCAAGTATTTTTCCAAGTTTATAAATATTGGAATCTTCCAATTCATTGAAAGCCCCCCATCTAGACTTATCTTCGGGAATTGGATTGTTATCAATCCATAGGCCATTAGCAAACCTGTAGAAGTCCTTGAAAGGATCTGCAGACCTGTCCATATTTTTGACCGAAAAACTTGTGTTCTTGGGAGCCTCGTCAAAATTTATCTTCTCTCTTGTTCTATCAACAACCATTTTTTCTCATGGCTTACTTACATTATAATATTTATCCTAAAGTGAGGGAAATTATGAGATCAACCCAGAAAAATAACAGATCCATATTTTTTATTTCCCTAAGGATACGTCACTTCTTGCATTGATGGTGATAACTTGGTTATAATTTGAAAAATTCACAATTTCAAGTTTGAATTTCTGGAGTGGGGGCAAAATGAATTTTTCCTTTTTCCTGATAGAGGAACTTATATGAAAGTGCTCCAAGCGTTCCACCGATAATTGGTGAAACCCAATATATCCACTGATAATACTTTCCATTCAGCAGAATTCCTGAAAGGACTGCAGGCCCAAAAGATCTTGCTGGATTCATAGATCCACCGCTCACTGTGACAAGTAAAAAAATCATAATTGATACATAGATACCAATTACAATTGCTATTATGGCCGTGTTATCAGTTCTTGAAGTGATACCCATAATTGTCCATAGGAAAAAGAAGGTCATTATAAACTCACCAGCAAATGCTATCCATGGTCCTCTTGATCCTGGTATAGTGGCGCCAAACTGAACGGAATTAGCAACGTTGTAACCAAAGAGAAGTGCTACGGTTGCAGAAGCCAATACTGCACCAATGAGTTGGCTTATTATGTATGGAAGCACATATTTGCCTGGAAATCTTCCAACAACAAACATTGCAATGGTTACCGCGGGATTAACATGACCTCCTGATATACTTGCAGCTGCCATGATACCGATAGAAATCCCGAGTCCAAATGTGATCGCAAGATAGAATAATGTGGAGGGATTGAGTGTCTGATTAAACGCTGCGATAAAAGCAACAATGCTTCCAGGTCCAAATAGCACAAAAATATATGTTCCAACAAGTTCTGCTAACGATTTCCTAACGATGCTTACCATTTATTGGAGCACATATTTATAAGTTATAATAATATTTTTAACTTTATTTTTTACTTAAATATAGAATTATTCACGAATTTTGAAAAATTTGCTTTTCACAGAAACAAACCGATAAAATGTATGAAATTCAGCTAACCAAATTATCATTCTTTTATTTTTTGCCCACATATACTCCATCAATTTTCATATTGAATGAAAGTAGGCTAAACCTATATCGCCTGACTTAATCGTCCAGTTGGAACAATGCAGGAAAAACCCACAATGTCAGAAGAATGTTGGTATAATGGTAAAGGTTATAGCTTTTCTTCATTATCTAAATGTCATGGAAAAATACTTACTGGAGTTCGATCCACAGTCGGACGCTGCTTATATACACATGATCAAAGGTAAGATTTCCCGAACCGTAGAATTGGACAATTTCACTTTTCTTGATCTTGACAAGGATAACAGAATTTTAGGGATGGAAATTCTCAATTTCTCGAGCAACAAGGTCAATATCAGCCAACTAATAACTAAGCAAATTGGGAATGTGCTATCGACCGTAAAATGATATTCAACTATTCTGTGCATTCTATAGTTCGCATTCGTGAATGGTGTAATTTACAATCCAGAAAAATTTATCCAGATTGAATAACTGAGGATAGCGTTCAAGGAGATTGATACATTGGCATTACGATCTACTAAGAGGTTAATAGAATACCTTTAATTATTTTGAGGGGAATTACTATGCATGCCCACTTCGATTAATCAATTAATTTCTGAAGATGTAGAAGCCCTGATTGAAGTGGCTAGGGAATCATGGAAGTGGGTATACGCAGGGATATACAGTGAGAATTATATTGAAAGCTGGATTAGGGAGAAATATTCTAGGGAAAAACTGTTAATTGAAATAATAAAGTCTCAGTCTGGAATTGATATAATTCTCCTCGGTTCTTTTGTAAAATCAAAGTTAGTAGGGTTTATCGAATTAAAGATAGGTTCTAACAAATCTGAATTACTCCGCTTATATCTGAAACCAGAATACACACATAGGGGGATAGGAAAATTATTGCTGTTGGAGGCAGAGAAAATTATGAAGAAAAAAGGTATAGCAGAATGCAGATTATATGTTCACCAACAAAATGATATTGGCGTATCGTTCTATAAGAAGAATGGGTTCGAAGTTAAGGATAATTATGGGGACGATTTCATGATGGAAAAGAAATACAATTCTTAGCAATAAAAAAAATAGATATACATAGGGAGGTCTTCTTTCCCCCATTATCTATAAATAAATTCTAAGTAGCACAGGAAGACTATTACAACTTTATTAGCAGGAAAGTCACTAAACTCACGCTGTGAATGAATTTCTAAACATTCTCACAGGCCAGAAGAATACTGTAGTTAATGTGAGAAATTTATCTCTCAATGAGGAGGAAGAAAGACGTTGCAAAGTTAATTGGTTTGTTTTTGGATATGTTGGAATGCGATTAGGAATAAGACTTGCTTATAGGTATAAATTGAGCCTGCTGATGGTGTCTCATTCACTATTCATAACCCAAGGTCGAGAATAGATATAGAAATGTCTATATTACGTGTGTAAAACCTATAATGACCAGCAAAATCATAACTATAATATAGCCTCGAAGGAACCAGAACACAACTTTGACACCTCTATTGAACTTTATCCTTTCCACAGGTATTTTGTTATAGTCCTCCAGTCCCTGGGAAACCATGAATTTGTGAAGTTCCTCCCCGTTCTCAACAATCTTTTCATTGTTTTTATCAGACATCTAGATCATCTCCATTTCATAACATCTCGACAAGATGGTTGAATAACGTGGGAAGTGCCACTGATAAACCATAAAGTGCATTCATCGATATCAAAAACCCAATTATAGAAAAACCGATTATGTTTTGCCATCTTTTGTTTACCATTTCGCCCATCACTCCCTTATCATTTAGCAGTAACAGAAGAAATAGCATAGCAGCAGGCATGAAAATCGTTGCTATTACCTGTACCGTTAAATTGAGATAACCAAGCGGTGCATTTGGGATAAGAGTTATTCCTGCGGCCACTGCAAGTGCTATAAAACTTGGAACGTAAAAAAGAACTCCTTCTCGAGCAGGGAGATTTATGCTCTTTTTCCAGCCAAATGCCTCGCTCATAGCCCACGATGTACTCGCAGATATTGCAATTGCAGCTATGAAACCAGCTTCTACCAAACCTAGCGCGAAAAGCTCCATGGGGAAAGTTCCGACCTTTGCTGCAAATATCCGCAAAATGTTATCGATCCCGAGAGTGCCGGTAGGGTCTGAACCAAACACAGTTGATCCAGTAAGGATTATTATTGCGATAGCCACTATCACCATTACCGTTGACCCAATTAATGTGTCTCTCTGCCCGAATTTGATATCATCCTTCGTTAGCCCCTTGTCCACCACAGATGACTGCTGAAAAAACAACATCCACGGGGCTATAGTTGTGCCAAGATTTGCGAGTAAAACATAGATAAACAGCGAGCCAACTCCTCCAGCTATCTTCCACGTGGCAAAACTGCGTAAAATATTTACTATTGGTGGATGAGGTAGAAAGAACAACAATGGAACAAAGATGAGGTTGAAGATGGCTATGAAAAGCGAGAACCTTTCCCAAGTATAGTATCTCAAAAACAGCTGTATCAATATTACGAGTGAGACGAAAATGATGACAGAAATTATACGAGGCAACCCAAAAATCGCCATTCCCACTGTTATTCCTATAAATTCAGTTATAAGCGTAAGGAAGTTGGCGATGACCAAATCTCCCAGTGAAAAAGTTCCCCAGAATTTACCATAGCGCTTCCATATCATCTCAGCATGCCCCCTATGAGTAACTGCTCCTAACCTCACCGTCATTTCTTGCACAAAATATGCCATAGGAAGCATTAAAATCATAAATGGGATGAAGAAACCAATCCCAAATATTGAACCAGTCTGGGCATAGGTTATGACTCCCCCAGCGTCATTGTCAGCGATCATAACAAGGATACCGGGACCGATTAGCATGAAGAAAAGCTCTAGTCTCGAAAGACGCGTATGTTTTTCCCTGTGGTATGCTATATGAAGTCTATCCTCTGTTCTGTACTTCAGGTCCGGCGGCAATTTATTAAGGTCGTATTCTACATTAATTGATTCGTGTTCAGAAATATGTTTTTTCCATGATGACATCTCAAACTCCTCCCGTGTTTATCGTTGAATAAAAGTTCCCAAAAGAATTTATGATACTTTGTACAATAGCTGACAAAGTTCCATAGCTATGAAATGAAGCGAAACACTCAGAAAAATGGTGGATAGAAGAAGCAAAAAGAATTCTTGAATGGGAATAGAGAATTATTACTTGGTGGTTCGTCAGCTATCCCTCCCTTTTTATCAGTCATTTTTTATTCGCCTAGCAGACAGGAAGCACTTTATGTAATTTAAGTGTTCTTTGGATACTCACCTGACGAGCACCTGTGGCTTTCAGCGGATAAAAAGTACTTTGGTAAGAAATCTATTTAAGTGAATTTGTGGTAACAGACTATGACGTTTGATGATGATGTTAGATACTACCAAACTAACGAAAAGACTCTAATGAAAGAATACCCAAACATGTTCATTTTGATTAAGGACAGAAAAGTTCATGGAACTTTTTCAAACTTTCAAGATGCCCATAAAGAAGCTTTAGAGCTTTTTGGC
>JAJZYV010000021.1 GCA_021797955.1 Thermoplasmata archaeon | reverse complement strand
ACACATTAAGGACAATCTCAGCTATTTGTGTTGCCAGCAGTGGTGGAACTGCATTTCCAACCTGAACATACTGGGCCGTTCTTGGGCCATAAAAGTAATAGTTATCCGGGAAGGTCTGTATCCTTGCAGCTTCTCTCACTGTAAGGCTCCTTGTTTGCATAGGGTCAAAGTGAATATAATAATGGCCGTCTTTGCTGATGTGTGAAACAATGGTCGTGGAGGGTCTGTTACGTAACTGGACCCTGAATCTGTCAGAAAATGTACTACTCGTTCTCATTGCAATATTAACATTTGAGTGTTTGGGAAGTAGTTTTTTTGGGAATTGAGAAAGGACAGGACTACTATTGCGTACGTCGCCGTAACAGGCTGCATAAAAATATCTTAAAATATCGGACTGCATGTGACTCCTCGTTTCATGTTGAATTATGCCTCCTATTCTTTGATCCTGATACCATTCCGGTCTATATTCCGAATTTACGTTTTTTCTAATAAAATATTTTCCACGCCCTTCTACAGGTATTTTAAGATTTTTCAAGGTCTCCGACATATATAGTTCTAAGTTGTATTTTTCTACGCACTCGGAATTTACTGTTAGAAGATCGTTTTCCAGTTGTGATTGAAGCAGCTTCTTCCAGTTTTCTTCCGAATCATCTGTTTTGGAAACACCTCCCCTAAGAGGAGGAAAATCACCTATGACGTCAGAAATCGGAATCTTTTCTTTAATTTTTAAACTCTTAGGAGGAACCAATGATAGATCTTCCCTGATTCCAAACAGTATAATTCTATGTCTTGCTTGGGGAATTCCATAATATTCAGCCCTGATAACTGCGGATGAAGGTTTGGAATCATCTAGGATTTTACCATCTTTAAGCGAATATATAACATACTTCACATTTTTAGTACTTATAAGATTTCCATCCTCCTTGGAAATAGCTTTACATGGATCCTTAAGGTCGTTTAAAATCCTGTCAAAAATTCTTTCACCTTTAAGTTTAGCGGAAAGCATTCCCTTTACGTTTTCCATTACGAACATAGCTGGTTTAAAATCAGCCAAAACACGAAGGTACTCAACATAAAGACGCTGTCTCAGATCTTTCTCTTCTTTATAACCCGGATTCCCCTTATTTCTTGAACGGCCCGCAAGTGAATAAGCTTGGCACGGTGGTCCCCCAATGAGTACTGTATTCTTATCAGATTTTATAGAAGACGCAATTTTTTCCCTAACTTCCGAAATAGGTACACCTCCCGGCCCAAGTGCTGCTTTCCAGCATTTTTTTTCCGCTTTGGTTGTTTGTTTGGGATAGAGTCTATAAAGTTCCTCAAGCTTTAACTCCCCTCTCAAAAATTTATAATATTCTTCGGGAGCTTCTCCAGATGGAAATTCTCTGAAAAAAGTTCTTAATTTCAAGGTTTGAAAAGCGTAATCGTTTTTTTCTATGGAAAGGACTATATCAAATTGTCTCAATCCATTCCTCACTATGGAGGAAAAACCTTCGCTAAGTCCTCCAGGTCCAGCAAATATGTCAATGACTTTAATCATAGACTTTATCACCGGCAATTGTAACTGAAGCTATAAGTAAAGTAATCTCGAAGTCTATCCGGTCCCTCAGAATCAACTCCTTTATGTGTATATGAGGTAACTCTTTATTTAATATAATCTGTGTCATAAATCCAACCCTTCTCTTTGGCATCCTCCCATATTTTAGCGCAAACCGTGCTTAGATATTTATCCGGTTCCCTTCCATTTTTAAGTGTTTTCGCAATGGTACGGGCCTGTTTTCTCGCATTCGGAGAGAAAAGATCTCTTTTCCTTAGCCACTTGAAAAGGCTGTCCCAGGCATGATATCCTTTCTCTATACAGAACTCTATTACTTTATCTTCATTCAAATTCTGAGAACTAAGACTCAAATCTGCTTCATAACTGTTATATTCATCAATATTCGACCAATCAAAATTCAGATTATTATTCTTCAGATCATTCCAGCAAGCCTCTTTTTTACAATATTCAGTGACATTTTGTGAAGTTCCGCGTATATGTTCATTTACAATTTCTGATATACGCTCCAAGGCATCACACATATTACTTCCAACTTTCTGGTTTCTCCATATCATATCCAGATCAATGCGTGACTGAGTAAGAAAAAAGAGCCACGATAGCGAATAAGTAACTATGTTGTGCCTATAGCCGGAATATTTCTTCTTTAGGACTACACGTTCAGTCGCTTTCCATAATATTATAAGTGCTATGGTTTGTTTGAAAAACAAAATTAGGTCATCATTCTGTTCCACTAGCCATTCGTTGAACCTCGCAAAGTTTTTTTGACCACCCAGACTCACTAGGTAGGGTTTTTCTATATAAGTGTTCCAGACTTTTCCCAGCATTATTTTGTCAAATTTCTGATTTTTCGGGGTCAGAATTTCGTATTTCTTTTTCTGCGACAGGGTTTTAACTTTCATATTTAGCTGTTCCTGATAGCTTCCCCTGGCTCTTTCATAAAACCAGTATTTTTGCAGCGATCCCCCCGTTGGATCAGGTGCCATTATTTTATTAGAGATCGCCTGCAATTCAGGATGTGGCTTCTCGTTCGCCGCCAAGTCTGCTATTTGAACTTTATTCTGTGTGTTTGAATACTTACTAATTCTATTTAAAAGGGTATAATTATTTCCGTTGCTGTGAAGTACTACAAGTTTAAAGGGAACAAATATGGAACTCAGATCGGCTTTGTCCTTTACTTTGGCATGATATAGCGAGGCAGTAGTCTGACCTCCGTTAATAATTTGGAAGTCGTGTGCTTTTCTTAAACTGCTGATGCCTTCATATGTTTCAATATCGACAGTCTCGGCATAAGCAGTGACTCCATTGTTAAAAGCACAGAATAGATCGGGTTCCTCCACTATAGTCTTTCTTAGTCCTTTGTTAACGCCACCTTTTGAAGAAAGAAACACTCTTACGTTCAAATCAAGTATCCTAATACCCCACCTTTCATATACGCTGGCCAATAGGTCTCCGGGCATAAACATGAGATAAATTGAATATTTATTGTCGTTTCCACTTAATAATATATAGGTTAAAGGTTTTGCATAGTATTCAATAAAATTTACGTCTATCTTTTCCCTTTCTCCTGTTTTATAAAAATCATATATTCTCTCTATGTCCCACACAACTTGGCTTATATATGTTCCTCTGAACTCTTCAGTTTTTGCCGGTTCCTTTGGTGCAACACCGTCTGTTATAAGTAATAGATTTAGCTTTGTTATTTTTTTTCTATTTTCATATATATTTTCTGCCAAGTCGTTCGCCTCGTTCGACATTTCAATCCAATCAGAACCTCTGGTCAAGGATGCATAAAAGAATTTTCTCAAGCTAATAAAAATTTTATCAACATCGCTTTTCTTTAGTTGAGTTTTTTCGATATTGCAATCATCAAAAAACTTGGATACAACCACCGTTATTGTCTCATCATCCGAAACGGAATCGTATCCATCTACTTTTATATCATCTTTATGGTATTGGCACGGAGTAAAAGCTTCCAAAACACCGTTTTCTTCAAGAATTTCGCCGACTTTCTCAACAAATTTTACTTCTCTTAGCGAATCAGATACAATTGCTTCAGATCTGATCTCTGTATGAAAGTTCTCTGAAAATTCGTCTAATTCATTACTCATTCGCATCCTAATCCTTTAAATTCTCTATATACTTGTCAATTTCTACCTTGTAATTCACACAAGATGCAATCAACAAGGAGTAGTTAACATCCGCGAGACCGGAGGGTATGTCCTTTAGTCTTGGAAAGTTCTCATCAACAAAAAAGAGTTCTTCTAAAAGAACGGTAAACTGTTCATCAAATGTGCTCTCACTGGATTTTATTATTCCAGAATCCCTGAGTTTTAATATAAATCTCCTTTCAAAATCCCTGTCTGTACTCAACATCTCCCTTATGCTCTTTATAATATCGGCCACCGTTTCTCCCTCTCCATTCTCATTCAACAAAGTTAACACGAGCAAGTGAAGAGATTTGAGTCCCTTGTTCTCCAACTGTCTCTCATTACTGATATGAATTTTTCGAGGCTCCTTTGAAAGTGTCGTTTTGACCTCAACAACTTTACCGTTAAAGTTAAAATCATAAAACGTTCTTCCATAACCCCTCCATGATGAAATTGCAATTTCTGGGGTGAATCCGTTATAAATAAGTTTTCTAAGCCACCAGAGTTCTCCAAAAAGGCCTTGCTGCCTTTTTCTTGAAAGCTTCCCAGTATTAAACGTTTCAAAGAACTTTGACCACATGAATAAAAAATCAGCTATGGCGCTTCTACGTTCTTTTGAATTTACTATGCCATAAAGGTCCTGAATCAAGTCTACACAAACATCCATGAATACAGGTTTATGTTCCTCACATTCAAGTCTCATTGAAACATGCCATGTGCTTTCACTTGGAGTATCTAGCATTGCCAGTTCCAACACCATACCTCTCCATTCCGGAAAATCTATTTGTGGTTTAGTCTCTGATTTTCCAATTTCCACAAGTAATTCCGGAAAACCGCCGGGAAAGTACTTTGCAATTCTTATTCCGGTAATATCGTCTTCGTAAAACTTTCGGTATCTATGAAAAGGTTCATTCTCATTGGTATCTGGAGAATCTGATAGTACTGTCCAAGTTTTCTCAATTTGTTCAGCAATTTCGGCATCTTTCAAGTCTCCATCTCCTCAGAATACACCGGGTTAACAACATATTCAATGGGAATCGCCCTATCACTCATTGGAAAACTAATAGCAAAACCTACTACTTCTTCGCCCACTCCTCCATATTTGTAATCCTCCACCTGTGATTCGGGAAGATAAATTAATAAAAGCCCCCGTTCTGGTGGTCTGGCCTCTCTGATGGCCTTTCCCGAAGGGACCTCACCTTCTTTGGCTTTATTAGCGCGGGATCTAATTGCGGACTCCATTTCATCCTCACTTAAATCCAGAATTTCATCTCTTCTGTTAGTGAGAACACCTATTGAAATTTTATTCTCAAATGCAGTTTTAAATTTCGGTTGTCTTAAGACAGTTGCAGAAGTATACTGTAATATCTCAATTCTGTGGCTATTTTTAGGGTCCCTTTTCGAGGCAATTACGACATCCCATTCAACCAGCTCACCCATTTTGACCTGTTTCAGAATATACGAAGCATATCTTTCAGGGTTATTAGTTCTGATCGCATCCCTGTGAGTCTTGTAGGAATATAAGAAATTAGTAACTAACTCGTAGCTGACATTTCTCCAATGCAGATTTTGAGAGGTACCAGTTTCCGCCTTTTTACCTATGCCATAAACAAGTTTCTCGAGCTCCTTAAAATTATTCGAAGATTGATTTGTATCAAAAATCAGAGTCTGAACAAGTGCCCCGGCGTATGTTATCTTCAATGTCTCGCTGTTTCTCAACTTATTTGCTGAGGTTACTATAAGTCTACCGGGATGTTCACGAATCTTTAGTCCAAAGTGATCCGGGGTTTCACCAAGTGACTCCATATATTCAATTTCATCCAGAAATTCACGATTTGCAAGTGCTATAAATGAATACCATTCGAGTAATTCAGGCGTCGTAAAAATCCTGCAAAGATCAGCGTACCCATCATGATAACCGAACCATCTTCCCATTTGCATAAGTGTATCATACATCTTAGCTGATCGGAGATAATAGGAAACTGACAAACCTTCCAACGTTAGGCCTCGGGAAAGCCTGTCTCCACCTATGGCTATGACACTTGCCCCTTTTTCCTCCCAAGGCACCATCTCTCCTCTAGTAATGCGATCCTTAGTCATTGAATCCGCAATTCTATATTCTAAATTGTCTTGGACATCTCCATTTATTAACTTAATTTTTATATTCCTCACAGACTCAAACAGATTACTTTTTATAGTTTCCCAGTCATATATTAGGGCATCTTTAAAGCCCTTGGAAAACATTTCGGCACTTTTTGGAATAAAACTGTCTATCCAGATTTTTTTTAAATCATCAAGAGGATCTGAACCACTCATAATTCTTGCGGTCAGGGTTTTTAATTCATCTTCTACAAGGTCTCTGATTTGTGCCTGGACTTTAGTGAATCTTGTCACATGTATTAGCATCGAATTATGTGGTATCCCTATTTCCCGTAATTTTCTGGCAGTACATGTCAATAAAAACGTCCTTATTGCTATTTTCAATGAGTCAGGAAGTTTATTTACAACAAGATCCTTCTTATGGTTACCAGGTATAATTTCATCACTGTCAGTGACCTCTACAATTAAGGGTAACCTCTCCTTTGATTCTAATCCGGAATCAGGATCAGAATTGAGCCCGAAAACCTCTTCCGGACCGATATAATTTGTTGGCTGAGGAAGACTGATTATAAAATTTCTGGGAAACAGATCCTCGCCGTATTTAGGGTGGACAGCATCCTTATCAATGAAAATATTTGCATAAGGTGTTGCGGTATACCCTATATAAATACTCTTTTCAAAACCAGACAGAAGTTCTCTGATGAGTCTATTCGTAGTACTGGGGTCCGATTCATCAGATATGTCTCCATTATCTCTATATATCTGTCTCTCGGTGTTGATAGAAGCATAATCGCATTCATCATCTATTACAAGAATAGGAACGTCTTCCACAACACGTCTTCCAGTATTATCTATTGTACCAAACCCTGTTGCCCATTCTATAAGGTTTCGTAATATTGTAGGATTCTTCTTCACGACCATCAATATAGGGTCTCCGGTAACAGAAGGAATAACTCCTGCATTTTTTGCAACAGCAGTCTTAAAGTCACCACTTTGGGCGTTACTGGTTAACGTCAAAACAACCTGATGATCAGTAAATAATTCTCTTACTCCTATCTTTTTCTCATCCCCGGTTGCTTTCGCCACAGATTCAAGTTCATAACCTAGGAATTCCCGGTTAAGGCGATCCTGTGTCTGACTCCTCAAACTATTGTGAACACCAGCTAATACTATAATAAGTTTATACCCGGTGTCAGCAGCCTTAGTGATGAGTGCAGTGTAGTTTGAAGTCTTTCCGGATTGAACGTTGGCAACAATAGCTCCTCTTCTGTCCCAAGGTCCTTTTCTGAGAGGATTCTCCATTTTGCTTAAAATTCTGCTTGAAATACGGTCTACATTATTTATCACCGACGGTGTCCACGATTTCTTCTTTGCAATATATTCCTTGTAATGATCCCAGAAATGCCATTTTATATCTTTTCCGCTTAAAGACTGATTGGTGTCAGGATTAAACCATTCCACATGATCTGAGTTGTCTTCTATAATTCTTACTGCTCCCGATATTGCTACGGAATGTCTCGATTCAAGTATTCCAAATAACTTTTCCTCATCCGCATCCACAAGCGCTCCTTTAAAAAGCTCAATATATCCTCTTATTGATTCAGGAGTTACTTGTCTATTTGAAAAATATGGATATGACATGTTGATAAACGTGTTCTTATCAATGGTCATTTTCATTCTCCTGATGCAACCCATCTAAACGGGCCCTATAAGCCGGGTGTGTGTTAAAAGGTTCTATACTTACCGTTATACCGGCTGCTTCTTCATGACTTTTCCCATCAGATATCAATTGATTATAAAATTCTATACACATATTTACAAGTTCTGGGGGTGGCGGATTAATGTCAGTGGAAACATCAGCAATTGAACCTTCAAGTTCCTGTTCATCCATGATTATGGTTTTGTGAGGGACCGATTTCTCAATTGAGTAAAAAAGCTTCTCTATCCACTTATTGTCGAGGTCGTATTCTGAGAGAATTTTTTTTATTACCGGGCTATCTCTGTTTATCAAGTACAATACTTTATCTCCATTTTTTTTTCTAAGCCATATATCGTTTTTCGGTCCTCTTGATCTCCTGCCTTTTGGACCTATTGCTCTTTTTCTATATATTTCTGAAGCTCTCTGCCTAGTCGCCTTAGCTATCCTCGTAAGTTCTCTTCTATATTTTTGTGGAGTATATGCCACAGCTTTTCTAACGTCTATAGACCATTCATGGTCCTGATCATTATTGAGATCAATTTCAATTCTGGCAAGTTTGTAGTGTTCTTCTGCCTTGAGATCAAGATCCAAGTATCCACCTGACACTATCATCCTCCGGTTTCTATACACATAAAAACCCTGCTGAGCATTCCATCCCCTAATTCCAGCACCATTGATGGTTTCTTCTTCTGTCCTTTTAGATATGTGAGGTAGGACATGAGGGTGAATTGTAATACGGTCATCTTCAAAACTTTCTGATGCCAGTTCATAACTGTATTTATTATTTTTTAGGAAGGGGTCCCATCCTACACATCTTCCCAATCCCACATGTATGTCTAGCTTTCTGTTCCCCTCCTCTAGATATTTATGGAATACCATTTCAAGATATTTTTTAATTTCTAGGAACTGTCTTTTAAACGCATCTTCCAGATTAGTTTCTGAATTAATTATTCTATCCAGTTTTTCCCATACAATTAATGTTCCTTGTTCTTTTTCATTGAGAGGTGCTAGCAATCTGATTGTTTTTTCGTTCGGAGTAATACCAAGGTTCCAGTCCAAGGTTTCTTGAATATAATCAAGGTCCCAATATCTAACGGATATTTTTCCTTCTGATTTCCTTGAAGCTACAGTCATGAGTTTACATTGAGAAAAAGATGCAGTTTTTAACCCTAGGCCAAATCTTCCAAGATCATCAGGCTTTCTCTCCTGAAGTGGATTCTTGCTTCCTAGACGCATCGCTTCTGTCAATTCTCTCTCAGACATGCCAGTTCCATCGTCCATTATTCTCACCCATGGATTTCCATCATTCCAGTCGTATGATATCCATACGTTGGAAGAATTGGCAGATATACTATTGTCAATGAGGTCAGCGATAGCCATTGCCATATCATAACCAAATGCTCTTAGAGAAAGAATTAGAGCATCCGGTCTTGGAGGGCATTTTTCATAGTCAGCTTCAGATAAAAAAGTATTCGATTTCATTGGTAATTATTACCTGATAGGTTAATTGAGTTTTATTATTAAATTTTATCCATAGTAGAATATTTTTCTTAAAAACTACTTTGAAACCATAAGATACAATTATTAGGAACTTACTTAAAGCACGACTAAGCCAAAAATTGATTTTATAATGTCCAGATTTTGCGACCACATTGACAATAGTCAATTGAAAATATGAACGGTGACCGGATTATATAAACTGAAATGTCCGTCCAACATTTAGATAATAAAAGATACTATTGAAAATTACTTTTTGTTGAAACAACACGCAAAGATTTTCATTGTTCAAAGCCTAATGAGTTGATTGAAAATGGACCCCTGTGTTTATGAGATTTACCTTAAAATAGATTCGGCCAGGCTTGAATACAAAGGAAAAACTGACATTGTACTCCCTGAAGCTGAAGAGATTCTGAACCTAGATTCTGTCGATATAGCAATCAAGTCAGTATCCATAGATGGAAAGAATGCAGAATTCGAGGTTAAGAAAGAATTACTCACCGTACATAACAAAGATCATGGCAAAACAGTGCACGTTGAATACAGTGCAAAAATACCCGCTTCCCTGAAAGGAATATATCACGCAAAGATCGATGGAGAGACAGTGATAACCACCCAGTTCGAATCAACTGGGGCAAGACATGCATTTCCTTGTTTTGACAATCCGTCAGCCAAGGGAATATTCCACATTACCCTGAACATAGAAAAAGATCTCGATGCAATATCAAACATGAAGCCAAGGGAGATCAGGATCCATGGTGACAGGAAAGATGTAATGTTCTATGCGACACCAAGAATGTCAACTTATCTGATCTATATAGGTGTGGGTAAATTTGATGAAAAAATAAGGAAGTACCGGGATACTGAAATTATTCTGGCGGCACCAAAGGGGAAGTTAACACAATCTGATCTTCCCCTGGAATGGGCTTCACAGGCTTTATCATACTATGACATGTACTTCAACTTTGAGTATTTTCTACCAAAGCTGCATCTCATTTCCGTTCCCGAATTTGGTGCAGGGGCCATGGAAAACTGGGGAGCCATAACTTTCAGGGAAATATATCTCGACATAGGTAAGTCAACAGGGACAAACACACTCAAGTCCACAATGGAGGTCATTTTCCATGAGATTGTGCATCAGTGGTTCGGAGATCTTGTAACCATGAAATGGTGGAACGATCTATGGCTCAATGAGAGCTTTGCGACCTTCATGTCATACAAGGCAATTGAGGACATAAAACCTGAATGGCACACACTCAGCGACATGGTCCAGACCAGGACAAGCCAGGCACTTCTGAGTGATTCACTTGAACATTCTCATCCCATAGATGCTGATGTAACGGATCCAAACTCCGTTGCCCAGATATTCGACGAGATCAGCTACGGGAAGGGCGCAAGCATTCTGAGAATGATTGAAGCATATGTGGGTAATGAAAATTTCAGGGAAGGATTGAGACTCTACCTCTCAGATCATGCTCTTGGGAATGCAGAGGGAAAGGATCTGTGGGAATCCATAGAAAAGGCATCTGGAATGAAGGTCTCGGAGGTCATGGAGACATGGATCAGGAGGATGGGTTACCCTTACGTTACCGTGGTTCTTGAAGATTCAAAAATCAAACTGGATCAGCAGAGGTTTCTCTTATCCGGGAAATCTACAGATGAAGTATGGCCAATTCCCATGACCGTGCTGAATAGATCAGGAAATATTGAAAGCTTGATTCTCAATGAAAGGTCAAAGACAGTTGATGCTGGCGATTTTGCAAAGCTTAATTCAGGGATGACTGGATTTTTCAGGACACTCTACAAAGGAAAGGCTCTTGATCATGTACTCTCAAACTGGAACGCTTTTACGGAGCTTGATAAATGGGGAATAATAAGCGACTATTATGCATTCATAAGCTCAGGAAAGGCATATCTGGACCAATACATAGGGATACTGGACAGATCTGCAGGTGACCTGGAACCGCTTATAGTGGAGGAGATCGCTTCACAGCTCTACCATATATGGTCTGTGTCTGCATCGGAAGCCATAAGGAAAAGATCTGTTGAATACCTGAAAGCAAAAATGGAGGGTCTCGGAGACAAAAAAGATGGCGAAGACCAGAGGATATCAATCCTGCGCGGTGTCCTTTCAAACTTCCTTGTAAGGATGGATGAAGAATATGCAAAGGCCAGATCAAAGGAATTCAGTGATTTCAGGAACATTGACCCGGACATGAAAGGTTCATCTGCACTGGC
>JAJZYV010000020.1 GCA_021797955.1 Thermoplasmata archaeon | reverse complement strand
CTAGAAATTTCATATATTGTGTATTTCTTGATTAGACTTTTAATTTCCTCTAGAAAATCAGGCAATGTTGTATTCGATTCCAATAGAAATAAAATTTCTTGCAAAAATGATAAGTCCCTATCAAGACTAACATCTGTTCCGAGATAATAAAAAATAATCATAAAATAGAGATTGGAATAAGAAAAATATCACTCGTTTTTAGGTTCTGTATAAAATGATGCAATATTTATGTATGATCCAAACATTTAGAATTATGCCATTCGAAAATGAAGTTACATATGTTAAATATGTAAAAAATGGAAAGGAAAAAGAATTTAACGAATTGTATGATAAAGCCTGCGAGGAAGCAAAGAAATATATTGGAAAAGAATACAAAAATATTATAGGAAAAGAAGTAGAAGAGAGTAATAAGATAAAGCATACCTCCCCAGTGGATGGGAAGGAGATAGGTATTTTCCAGGCTGGTTCACAGAAGTATGTTGATGAGGCAATCTCCATGCTTAAAAAGGCACAGAAGTCATGGTTCAAGTCAGGGTATGTAAATAGGGCCAGAGTAATGCTGAGGGCTGCTGATCTAATGTCGAGAGATAAATTCCTGATTTCTGCACTGCTTGCTTATGAAAATGGGAAGAACAGAACAGAGGCAATGGCAGACGTGGATGAGGGGATAGACTTCCTGAGGTATTACGCACTGAACCTTATTGAAAATCAGGGTTTTGTAAGATTTACCGGAAAGGGATATGAAAATGAGGAAAGTATGTCCTACATGAAACCATATGGTGTTTTTGCCGTAATAGCACCATTTAATTTCTATGCCATAACTGCCGGTATGGTTGCTGGACCATTGATTACAGGAAATTCTGTACTGCTAAAGCCGTCAAGTGATATACCACTCACTTCTTACCTATACGTGAAAACGCTGATTGAGGCAGGTGTACCATCTGAAAACATTGCTTTTATTTCTGGAAAAGGAAGTGAGATTGGACCGTATATAACAGCTCATAAGGATATATCAGGAATACTTTTCACGGGATCCCGCGATGCAGGTATAAGTATATTTAAGAATGCAACTAAGGATAGGCCAAAAGTGGTTATTACGGAAATGGGCGGAAAGGATACAATCACTGTTACCTCTAAGGCAGATATTAACAAGACTGTAAATGGTGTTTATAGAGCAGCCTTTGGGTATTCTGGGCAGAAATGCAGTGCCTGTTCAATTGCTTATGTAGAAGAGAAAGTTTATGATCAATTCCTTACAAAGATTAAGGAAATAACTGATAGACTAATCGTTGGAGACCCAAAGAAGCTTGAGACTTACATGGGACCCGTGATTAATAAAGAGGCAGTTGAGAAATTTAAGAAATATTCAGAACTAGCCAGAAAAGATGGAAAGATTTTATCAGGAGGAAATGTTATTGAAGGTCCTGGAAACTTTGTGAGACCAACAATTGTTACCGATTTGCCAAAAAATTCCGATATAATCAAACATGAATTGTTCCTACCTTTCCTTGCAATAGTTAAGGTAAAGAGCCTGGATGAGGCTATAGAACGGATAAATGAATCTGATTACGGACTTACTGGTGGTATATTTACTGAAGATCCATCTGAGATTCAGAAATATTTTGATGAGGTCGAGGTTGGAACAATATATGCAAACAGAGAAAGGGGAGGTTCCACAGGGGCAATGGTTGGTTCACAGCCATTTGTTGGATGGAAACTGAGCGGAATCAGTGGAAAAGGTACAGGCTCATTCTACTATCTGCAGCAGTTTTTGAGAGAACAGTCACAAACCATAGCTCACTGATATTAGTAAAATATTTTTATTATATCCCTAAATTTTCTTTAAGAATTTTCAGAAAGAGCCCTTTTTCCTCCTCCATATGGTATGTTTTACCGTTAAGTTTAGAAACTGAGGTCATCACTGACCAGTCGAAGCCACATGGATTAATGAGACTGAATTTTTGAAGATCTGTGTTAACGTTTAGCCCGATGCCATGAAGTGTAAACCCACCCTTAAGCGCAAAACCTGTGGAAGAGATTTTATGATTTCCAACCCACACTCCAGTTTCCTTCTTAAGTCTGGAATGTGCAACTATTCCATGCTGCTCCAGGTACTGGATTTCTACTTCATGAACAAAGTTAATCAGGTCAAGAATATTTATTCCCCTCTGGTTAAGGTTGATCATGAAATACGCAGTGATCTGTCCAGGTCCATGATAGGTTATTCCACCCCCTCTTTCTATAAAATAAACTCCTTCCAGATTTGTTGTGTTCCCATCCTGATGAATACCACAGGTATAAACAGGCTCATGCTCACATATAATTATGGATTCCCTACCCGAGCCATTTATCATTTCGCTGTTGATTTTTCTCTGAAAAGCCAGAGCTTCTAGATAAGGGAAAGTTTGATAAATTGAAAACTCTACTTTTCTGTTTATTTCACCACTTTTCAAGCCTGGACTTAACATTGTAATATGTCTCCCACAGTTCATCTGGAAAATGACTTCCAAAAGATTCAAAGAATGGCTTTACGGTTTTGAGTTCTTCAAGAAATCCTTTCCTATCTATAAGGAGTAATTGATTCATGGTGTTTTTATCTATCGTTCCATAATCGAATGAATCCAGTGAAGGTACATAACCCATAGGAGTTTCAACAGCGTCTGTTATTTCTCCATTTACCCTTCCCAGTATCCATTTTACCACGTACATGTTTTGGCTGTATCCTGGCCATAAAAATCCCCCGCTTTCATCTTTTCTGAACCAGTTAACATTGTATATCCGAGGTGGTTTTTCAAGTTTCTTTCCCATTTCTAGATAATATTTGAAATAATCTCCCATGTTATAGGGCATGAATGGCCTCATTGCCATTGGGTCATTTCGTAACTCTCCAACCTTTCCAATTGCAGCTGCAGTAGTCTCTACCCTCTGCATTGCGCCAAAGAGGACGCCTTCATCCCAGCTTCTGGCTTCCATTATAAGTGGCATAAGATCACTTCTCCTTCCTCCGAAAAGGAAAGCACTTACTGGTGCTCCATTTGGGTTTTCATAGTCAGGAGACAGATTTCTGTATTCCTTTATTGGAGTGCTGAATCTGGAGTTGGGATGGGCGGCCTTATCCGTTCCATCAAAAGGTTTCCCCCTCCAGTCAATAAGACCTTCGGGCACCTCTGACATACCTTCCCAGTATGGACATTTTCTTGAGTCGATTCCAACGTTCGTGAATAGAGTGTTTCTTTTGATTGCATCCATTGCCCTTGGATTTGTTTTATAACTCGTGTGCGGAGCAACTCCGAAGAAACCATATTCTGGATTTATTCCTCTAAGTTGACCATTTACAGGATGCATCCAGGTAATATCGTCACTTACCAGATAGGTGTCCCATCCTGCCTTTAGAAAATCATCGGGAGGCTGTAGCATAGACAAATTAGTTTTGCCGCTTGAACTTGGAAAGGCCCCAGAAATATAGGTCATCCTTCCAGTAGGTTCTCTTATTCCAATCATCATCATATGTTCAGCCATCCATCCCTCTCTCTTTGCCCTGAAAGAAGCTATTCTCAGTGCATGGCATTTTTTGCTAAGCAGAGCATTTCCTCCATAATTTGTATTGAAGCTTATCACGGTTCCCATTCCATCATTTTCGTCTGGAAAATGCAAAATGTATCTCTTTTCTGGGTTAAGATCTGCTGTAGCATGCATTCCAAGAACGTATGAGTTGCTCAAGGCTATTGGCTTTGCAGTAACCCTACCTACTCTGGTTATTTTCATAAGGTTTAGAACGACATACAGACTGTCTGTAAGCTCTATCCCACCCTGCCCAAAAGGAGAATCTATTGGTCCAAGCCAGTATGGTACAATATAAAGTGTTTTTCCCTTCATCGCTCCTTCGAGGTTTGTTCTTGCTATTTCGATGGCTTCATCAGTATTAAGCCAGTAGTTTGTGGGTCCCACATCATCATGAGAACCACGTGTGCATATGTATGTGTCCCTTTCAGATCGGGCTACGTCGAACGGTGCACTTCGGTAAAGATAGGAATTTGGATATTCAGTATCATTCATTTTGATCAATAAGTTTTTTTCAACAAGATGGTTAATTACGTCCTGCTCTTCGTATCCTTCTATTACTTTTATATCTGGCTTTCCTACGAGGACCCAGTATTCTGATATATCCCTAAGTGTTCTTTCCATGAGACTGGTATTGTAATTACTCATCGCTCTAAAGAACACACTATCTTTCACCAAACTTTCAATTTCTTTTTTCTGATTTTCCATTTCTTCTGCCAGCCCTAACATTTTTGAACCTAACACTTCATTTTTTAAGGTATAAAAAGAATTTGTCCCAATATTAAGTCAATTGCATATATCCTCTATATAAAATATATAGAATTAAATCTAAATCCCCTCTTAGTCTCGAGTTAAGAAATATTTTAATACAATGAGATCCATTAAGGTCGATGGATTCATCGATCTCCTTGAAGGATATTAATGTGAATGAGGTATCTTTATTCATAAAAATCTTGAAGGGGGAAACGAACCTCACTCTAATGGCAAAAGATCTTGGAATTACACTCCAGGGCGTAAGATATTATATAACTACTATGAAAGAAAAAGGGTTTCTTGAAGACTTTAAGATCACACCTAAGGGATATGAATACCTGAGTTCTGTGATGAAATTGTTAAAAGGTTTTGTTGTTGAGGGGACTGACATCATTTTTAAATCAACTGACTGGGAGTGCATTAGTGACAATAATTTCAAAGTCGGAGAAATTGTCTACCTTCATATGGATGGAGGGTTTCTGCACGCAAGTAAACAAAACAAAAATAATGAGGCAGAAGCCATTGCCGTCGAAAGTGCAAAGGCAGGAAATAAGCTGAGAATAAGGGACATAAAGGGTATAATAAACATTAATTTTGGGACAGTATGGATAGAGACTATAGAGAATCTAAATGAGAACAACTCCGAAATAATCAGAGATAGAATAATAAAATTAGTAGAAACCGAGAGAGAGAATTTCAGGATATTTGTAATGGGAGAAGGTGCCTATTCCATACTTTCCAGTGAGATTGACGTGAACATATTCGCACCTCTTGCCGGAGCCTTTGATTGCGCAAATAGAGGACTAGACTCAAAGATATACACAACCGCTGAATCCCTTAACCTAAATTTTGAGGAATTTTCTGCACTCAAGGAAAAATTTCCCAATGTGAAAACGAATCTTACAACCTTTAAAATATAATATTGAAAGTATATTAGTCAAAATATTCGAACAAAGGTTAGTTGTCCATAGTTTTTATTCACTATGATGAATTTAAAAAAGTGGATCAACATGTATCAATATTTAAATAATAAGAAATTATGACTAGTTCATACACAAAGAGGTGCAATGATGGAGGACGATGAAGGTGGCCGTGGGAATTCATATTCTAGCAGACATGTATGGTATAGAACCAGAGCTTCTGGAGCGAAAAGAGAATTTGATGGAGATAATTGAGAGGTCCATCAGGGTCGGTAACCTCACAAAAATTTCGTCAGATTATTATCAATTTGAGCCAGTAGGGGCAAGTGGGATCGTTTTGCTTGCAGAATCACATATATCTTTCCACACTTGGCCTGAATACGGAATGATTGCCCTGGATCTATTTACATGTGGAGATCCAGAAAAGGCAGATGTGGCTTTTCAGTACATTAAGGAAAAGTTGAATCCGAAAGAAGTTCAGTTCGTAAAGCATGAACGTGGTTCAAAGGTGACAGTAAGCAATGCACCACAGCCAGCTGCAACTCAGTTCGTTTAAAGCTGGTAATGAACCGTAAAAACAATTTTCTAATTTTATTCATAATATTTATAGCTGGTTCTGTCATTTTTTTTACCAGGGAACCCCTGATAAACATAATTTTGATTATAGCAATCATCTTTGGACTCGACATGAGTTCTGACGAGTTATATGAAGGAATTGAAACGATCACCGGAAAAAAGCCCGGTTTATTTTATGGACTCACACTATTCTCGTTTCTTACAAGTTTTGATGAAATTGCCGTATCTGGTACATCGGTGGCCGAAGGATATCCTGGCATATCCATAGGTACACTTGTCGGGTCTGTTGTTGTGACCCTTATGATTTTTCTTGTGGTGATAAAATTTTCAAGAACAAGGATTGACAGAAAATATGCCCCATTCATACTTATAGTGCCATCATACATTCTTCTCCTGTTATTACTTAAAGAAGAAGGATTAATTGCAACATTACTCCTTACTGTTGCAACCATAAGTATTTCTCTCTTCACCTTCTACTACCTTGGCAGAGAAGATATAGTTGAAAAGGTCCAAGTAGACAGGAACGATGATAAGGCTGGCAGGATAAATATTCTGCAACTTATCTTCTTTACAGCCTGCATCTTAGTTTTTTCAGTTTATCTATCCAGGGGTACAGCATCCATGGGAATCTATCTCAACATAGGTGAGGTTAACTCAGGATACATTATACCGGGAATTCTAGGTTCAATTCCAGAGATCGTTGTCATAAGGAGTTCAATTCGAAAGAAAGATTCGAAAAGTGTTGCAGGAATCATAACAGGAAGTACAGTTATAAAAGGGGGAATTTTACTTCCCCTTCTGGATTTTGCCTTTAATTATTCTCCATCGTATAACAACTTTACCATGTCTGGAAGCCTGATCATCCTTATTATCACAATTATCCTGATATTCTTATGAATCATCCACCTGTTTTTCCGTGTCAGGAAATTCTCTTATTTAACATGTATTTGCAAATGCCCGGAAAATTGAATGAACATGCTGGGAATTTGAATATTGTCTTGAAATTAGTGAGCCGGAGTTCTATACCCGGGTTCCCCAGAATATATTCTCCTTTCTCTTGATTTTAATGATTTCCTCCAGTGTTTCCATTGTCTTTTCATCCAGTGACCTTTCCCTGAGCTTCTTCACCACGTCTTCGGTGATGTCAACATAGATTGGTTGATCGGCTGATATCTGCCTGTTGAGGGTAACACCATCAATGGCCACTGCAACCTCCTGTCCTGCTTCTGCAAATCTCTTGGAGACTTCTCCATCCCTTATGCTCTTTATGGTACCGGCATACTTTCCATCATCTCGTATCATGTTGTCCCCAACCTTTATCCTGCCGGATAATACCTTAACACCAACTATGATCGGCTTTGCAGCACGGAAAATGTATTCTGGCATTATAACAAGCTTAGACGGAATTGGCATACCCTGCTTGCTTTCCTCATCCATCTCTTCCTTCTTGTTTCTCAACCATTTTTCAATATCTTCAATAAGTGAATATATAACTTTTGATGCAACAACCGCAACATCATAATTCATTAAGTTATTCCTGGCATCGCTTGAAAGATCAACGTTAAATCCAGCGAGGATCCTATCCATCTGATCTGGAAGTGTGGAAACATCAATAAGGTCTCTCTTACTTATCTCGCCTATCTGGGTGGAGCGAATCTTGATCCCACGGGTTCCAAGCTCAAATGCTACTGCCTCGAGTGAACCGAGAGTGTCTGCTTTCAGTGTGATTCCGTGTTCATCCAGTTCTATCTTAACCTGACTCTCCTCCTGCAATTCTGCTATTATGGAATCAATATCTCCCTTGGCTTCTATTAGGGTTGTGCCTGGTATCACATCCAGTTTATCTGAAATTGCAATTCTTACCCCTGAAGCTGAGCTCACCATATTCCTTTCCTTGACCTTGGTTGATTTTGAGGATACATTTGTGAAAAGAGCCTTGATTTTCGTCTCCTTCGGTCCTTCAAGTGTGTTTACATAGACAGCCATCCCTGTTCTCAGTTTTCCCTGATAAAGAATGGAATCCAGTGTCATTCCCAGTGACTCTTCCCTTCTTATCTCCAGAACACTTGCTTTTGCTATGCTATTTACCAGTGCAATGGAAGATGTGAGAAATCTTTGCGCCAATCCCGATATGGTCATCAGGATCTCTAGTGTGCCTATGGAATATTTTGCGCTTGAAGGAACTATGGAAATGTTCTTTGTAAAATCAGTTATTCTATCAAATCTATCTGCTGTCAGGTTATGCTGGTATAACTGATTTATTATGGCATATAGCTTGTTGTCCAACTCATCTATATATTCCTGTCTTTGCTCCTTGAGAAATTCTGAGAAGTTGGTATTTGCTGGCTTGATAAAATAAGCCAGTGTATCTATCTTATTGGCAACTATTATGAATGGTGTTTTAAATTTCCTGAGAATGTTTATTGACTCAACAGTCTGTGGCATAATGCCGTCATTTATATCTATTACAAGTATGGCTATATCAGCAAGAGCACCTCCCCTTGCCCTCATATTTGCAAAAGCAACATGGCCAGGAGTGTCCACAAATAGAAGCCCCGGTATTTTAAACATTTTTGAGGAAACCTTGCCTCCTGAAATCTCTACTATCCGCTGGATACTGATCTCAGTTGCACCAATCCTCTGCGTTATACCTCCTGACTCTTTCTTCATGAGGGAGGTTCCCCTTATGGAATCTAAAATACTTGTTTTACCATGATCTACGTGCCCGAGTACGCACACAATTGGCTGTCTGAGGGTTTCCATACAATAATATTACACCTCAGAAAAGATTTTCATCCCCATAGGCAAAATCAAGGATTTCACTGTTATTGAAGAATATTGGATACTCATGATTGAAAGATTCAGTTGAGTCTGATGCATGGATGATATTCTTATCGATACTTATTGAGAAATCTCCTCTTATTGTGCCTGGTGATGCCTTTGAACCGTCAGTTGCGCCAACTAGAGTTCTTACTACTGAAATGGCGTTGTTCCCTTCCGCCAAGATTGCTATTATGGGACCACTTGTTATATAAGAAACAAGATCCTTGAAAAATGGTTTATCCTTGTGCACTGAATAATGTTTCTCCGCTTTCTCCTTGCTTAAGTTCATTAACTTGAGACCTTTGATGTTTATTCCTTTCTGCTCAAGCCTCTTAATTACTTCCCCAGATAATCTCCTTTTAACTCCATCTGGCTTTATTAAAATGAGGGTTTTTTCTGCTGCCATTATTGACTGCCTTCCTGATTAACTTCCTCAGTAACCGGTTCACTTTCAGCCGGCTTCTTTTGTTCAAGGTTGTGTGCTTCAGATGCTTTTCTTATTGCCTTCAGATTCTGGTACTCTCTAGTCCATTTCACCTTTCTTGGCACTCTTTTCAACTTTGTTTGATTTATCCTGCATTTTTTACTGCAAAAATTGATAATTGCTCCATCACGGCGAATGTAAACCATTCCCGTTCCGGGTTCAATTTCAGTTCCACAAAAGCTGCATTCTCTACTAACCATCAGATTCACCTCATTGAAAGCTTCTTAGCTTCCCTAGCAGTTTCTCTTAGCATCAGTATGTCGCCAACCTTTACGGGACCAAGGACATTTCTAGCGATGATTCTCCCCTGATCCCTGCCAGCCAGTACTCTTACCTTAACAGTGGTAGCCTCTCCGGTCATGCCAGTTCTACCCATTAATTCCACAACTTCAGCTGGTGTTGCATCATCTAACATTCAAGACACCTCACTTATTGAGGTTTGCTACTTCTGATGTTATTTGCTTGAGTAGTTCCTCGTTCTTCCCTACATCCGTAATTGAAATCGAAGCAGTTGATCCTATGGCTACTTTTGATCCAAGTTCCGATCTTGTCTTCACATAGGCAAATGGCACTTTTCTCTCTTCACATAACTTAGGGATAAAGTATACAACTTCTGGTGGGTTTACATCCTCAGCTATAACAACGAGCTTGCTTTCCCCTCTTTCTATTGACTTTATTACCTCATTTGTGCCTTTTTTGATTTTTCCACTTCTATAGCAATTCTCTACTAATTCCAGAATCTTTTTCTCTAAAGACTCGGGAGTTTCAAACTTGACATATGTTGTTTTGTCCATGCTTTTCTCCTCCTTCACAGAGTAAAACGTTAACTTAAGATTATATAAATAGTTTATTGGTAAAATTGAATTTTATTGAGGTTCTATGTGAGTTGTGTAATTCAGCACATCCATGATCTTACTTTCTACAATTCTTGGTATTGTGGTAATTGGGTCCGGTAATTTTCCCTTTATGTTATGTTTCCTGTAGAATGCTGCATAGACCATTGATGGAAATGGATATTCATTAACCATTTTGAAAAATTGATTGAATATTCTCTGTGTCTTAGTTGCCATAGTTATATTTCCATCTACAAAGTATTTGTAAACATCTGTAACCAGTGGATTTATATTTGTTGTTCCGCAAACTCCTCCTTTAGCACCTATAGAAAGTGCCTGTAGTAGAAGATCATCCTGCCCCTGAAACACCTTCAAACTATCAGAAAAATTTGCTGCAACTTCGTTAAAAAATCTTATGTCGCCTGATGAGTCCTTGATACCCTCAATTCTACCAATATTTTCTACAAGAGATTTCATTGTATCTATTTCAACTCTTGAACCTGTGAACTGCGGAATATTATAAATATAGAACTTTCCTGAGAAAACCTCTGACACCGCCTCAAAATGCCTTATTATCCATGATTGTTCTGCCTTGTTATAGTATGTAGGTTGCAGGACTATCTTATCAAATCCCAAATCTTCTGCATATTTTGCCATCTCCCGTGCTTCCTCGGTGTTTTGTGAGCCAACTCCTACCAGTACTTCAAAATCTGAAGCCTCTTCCTGAATCATTTTCAAAAAAGATTTTTTTGTTTCCAGAGTCATCAAATTAAAAAGGCCGTTGCTTCCGAGCGGAAATATTTTATTAATTCCAAATTCTTTCATGTCATCGAGAAATACTTTCAGGTTTTCCCTTGAAGGTTTTCCCTCACCGTCAAAAGGAGTGATCATTGGACATATTACTTCGACATTAGATGTTTTCATAGTTCCACATTACAAATTACCGTAAAAACATTATTTAAATTTTCCTTAAGATAATTTTTCCTATTTTTAAGAGATCTTATTTTATACTGATTAGGGATTGCTATTTATGTCTATAATGGATTTCTTCAAGACACCTCAAAATTTAAAAGAACTATCTCCGGAGGAGGTTAAAACTAAATTAAATGAAGGGAATGCTAAGATTATAGATGTAAGAACTAAAAGAGAATATGAGGCGGGTCATATAAAGGAAGCAACCTTGATACCACTAAGTAAAATAAAGAAAAAAACTAAGGATCTTTCCTTTGACGAAGAATATATTCTGATCTGTGCAACAGGACACAGAAGTAGAGCTGCTGGAGCCACTCTCTTAAGAAATGGGTTTAAAAATGTGTCTCATTTGAAGGGAGGAATGGGAGCATGGAAAAAAATGGAAAAGCAGGAAAAGTAACCTACTCAATCTTTTGAGTGAATGAACAACGAATAAATTCTTTGTCTTTTTTAATATTAAAATTAAGGTTTAACTCGCTTCCAATTTCTTTGAATTTTTCCTCGCTCATTGTGTGACTATTTGCGATTCTTTTATAGAATGTTTTCTGAGGCTGAAGTTCATAAATGTTTAGATGTCCGTGCTGTTTTAAAAATTGCATAAGGTAAATAATGGACTCATTTCTCTGTTTCCAGTGATGAAAGCTCATACTTACGTAAATCATATCAAACCTGGAA
>JAJZYV010000019.1 GCA_021797955.1 Thermoplasmata archaeon | reverse complement strand
TTCTTTTGATTCAATATTCTCGACTGCATTATTATGCATCCCTGATATTCTCTTAATTCCATCCAACAATCTCATAGAGTGATCATCTGGCCACACGTCAAGCAGTTTTACAGTAAAGTCCGTATCAGGTGCATCGGAATCTACGTAGATTTCAGCCTCCACGTTGCCCAGAATTGTCAACTTTTGCCCTAATACTTCAGATGTGTATACCAGCAAATCATTTCTATCCTCTTCTTTGGAATAGTCATCCGGTCCTCCGATTTGCTCAAAGTTACTTTCCGATATAAAGAGAACAGGTTCGCCCGGATCATATGTAAATGCGTCATGCATTTCATCATACTCAGGGAATTGATTGATCAATTTTCCGTCACCAAAGCGACTGTTGGCATTGCCTGATGATGATAAGTAGAGAATTTCGGTTTGATATTTCTCTGGAGGCCAACCTGAAAAACTCATCCATTGATTCTCTCCCATTAGGTATAACTTTACGGGTTTTTCTATTGACTTTTTATTCTTTAGGACATGATCTATAAACTTAATCTCCTCTCCCACCAGATCAATAATTGAATCCATTCCAAATTCTAACCTTCCCAGTTTCCTATTTCTGTTTACATTATGTGGCCAAGATCCGATAATCATTCTTTGCAATTCGGCAATTCTTGTCCCGCTGTGACCATTTACCATTCCCATAAAATTCTTAAAAGTTCCAATCTGTTCATCGTCATACCAACCACCAATGTGCATAGCCGGGTACGGTATGGAGTCAAACTTGGTCTGGTAGAATAAAGGTTTCCAAAAATCGCTATCTTTTGCTTCGGAAACGATTTTTTTCCAAAAATTTATTTCCTGGCCTGTTTCATCACTCATTGATAATAGGGGTAGATGATCATATACTTCTTTCCAATTTACCAGATCCGTTCTCTGCATTGTTCTTCCTGAAATTGAAAATAGCCAACTTACGGATAGAGGCGAAGGCTGGCCGGTTGGATTTTCAACAAATGGATCTGAGGGTGAAACTGTGCTGATTATTCCTTTCAGTTTTTTCGGATTTTTCAAAGCTGTTAACCATTGAATTCTCGCGCTATAAGATGCTCCCCATGTGAACACATTCCCATCACTTTGATCCAGATGGGAACACCATTCAATCATGTCACATCCATCTGAGGCCTCATTAAAATATGGGACAAAAGTTCCATCCGAGTCTCCTCTTCCTCGAACATCATTTGCTACAAATATGAACCCATTATTGCTGAATTTTATTGCGTTTTCTACTATTGTCTCACTTTGCTTGCCATAGGGAGTTCTTAACAATATGACAGGATATTTTCCCTCTACATCTGGAAGGTATATATCGCTGGAAAGTCTTGTTTCATCGGATAATTTTGAAGGGATATTATAGAGAATTTTCATACTTTTTAAGTTAATGAAACCGGGTTTATTATTCTCATCTAACTTAAAATAGATCTGAATCATATGGATTTGCCTTATAAGAACAATAGACTGTAACTGATTTATCTAAAGGTTGATGACTGATATCCGAAAAAAGGCTATATAAAATATATTTTTGAAATTATATACCCTAGTGCTACGATAAAACGTACCAAGTTCCTAAAAATAATTAACTACTATAATTTTTTACTAATAAACAACTCTTAGATTGTACTTTGTACCTTATAATAGGTTAATTTTAGATTCTTTTTAGTATTTAATTTTTTTGCATTGACAAAAAGAGTTTTAAATCATTGAACTGATTGCAGGGGGATGGAAAATAAGAAAATAATTTTAGCAATATTTGTAGTTCTATTGATGGTGGGTACCGCTTTCGTGGTATTTCAGAACGCATCACCTATTAGCTCTACGAATGAGACTAGTAATTTAGGCTTGAACGCAGAAACTGCAGCTCAGGCATATAGTTCCAGCAGTACCCCGTGGCAAATGCCGACAACGACCATGCAGGAACCGGGATATACCAATGGAACTTTTCAATGCGGGCTGGACTGTACTATTGGTGATTTGAACACATTCACTGCGAACACCTTTGGTGATTTGTTTATTATCAAGTTGGTTTACGGAAGTTTGTACTATCAGTTGCCGAATGGCCAAATAGTACCTTGGCTGGCAACTGGATACAAATTGGCCCACGTAACAACAAATAACAAGACCTTTGATATTGAAACAAATTCCATGGTAAACTACTCATATGTCTACACAATAAATTTGAGACCATATGTGCAGTGGACTGACTGGAGCGCAGCAAATGCCTCTCAAACATACACTTTCTCAAACACAACCCAGTTTTACTATAAAGGCAATTTGACCACTCACACCTACAAGAGTTTCTCAACAACAACGATGAAAAAATACTATTTGCAGTCAGCTGATGTTGCCCTATCCTGGAGACTGGAAGCAGGAATGGGAGGATGGCCAGGTGTCGTAAATGTAGTTCCTAACGGAAATCTTTCAGTAAAACTGTATGTTTCCAAACCGACATTGCTTTTACAGACAAGCTCTTTGGAATCCTACATATTGCCATATCACATATGGGTGCACCACGACTTCACAAGTTCCGCAAAATTGTATAACTGCACACCTGGAATTAGTTCGGGGAATGGATATTTAGGATGGAATTTGGGATGGAATATTGCAACAGGCAGTGTTCCAGGTTTAGTAGGTAATGGTCCATTTATGGTAAATAACGGATATGGAATGCCAAATGGAGAAATAAATCCTAACCACTTGGACAAATTCTACGTAAATCCACATTTCTTTGCTCAATATGCCAATGTAAGCAGTGGATTAAGACAGTTCACTCCAAAGATATACGAATTTTATCAACCTTACTTTGCGTCACAATCTTCGATGGTGGCTGCATTTACTAAGGGACAATTGGACATGCTGCCGGTAACCCCAACATTCCTCTCACTCGTGAAAGGTACCCCGGGAGCATATATTTATACTGCTCCATCACAGGTCTTCTGCGCAGTAAGGATAAATGAGAACTATACTCCACTGAATATAACAGCGTTCAGACAGGCTCTCAGCTATGCAACACCATATCAGACAATTGATGGTACAGTTTACGATGGATTGCTGACTGTTACGTCAAACACAGTACCCCCATGTAATATATTATGGTACAATTCTTCAACGCCCCAATACAGTTACAACCTGGTTAAGGCAAGGCAATTGATCAACAGCATTCCAGGGATGCAGAATATAAGTGGTGTTCTCAATTACAATGGAAAACCGATCACGATTCAGATCCAGATCGCTCCAGGTAGTGAAACTCCGTGCGATGTGGAAGTTGCAACTGAAATCAGTCAGGGCTGGGCTCATCTTGGTGTGAAAACTACCATAGTTGAGGAGGCATACACAACAATGTTCGCAAATATTTACTATTCAGTCATTGGCAAAGCGAACGATTATCAGGTTGCAATATACGGGCAGGGAACAGAGGCAGCAGATCCAGCAATACTATGCGCACTTTTCGTAAATGATGCACCAGCCTATTTCGCATTTGGCTGTACACTTGGACCATATACATCACTTACATACAACGGAGTCCACCTCACTGGCAAGCAGGTAACTTTGTTACTTACAAACCTCTCAAATGAGCTTTTGGCTTCCGACTCATTCTCACAGGCGACCAAGATATCCGGGGAAATACAAACAATAATAGCTGAAGAGGCTACTCTGATCAATATAGGATACACAACAGTTATGGATGCATTCCAGACGAACCAATTTGCCAACTTCACCACTACGCAGTCTAGTTCTTTGTTCAGTGTTTATTTCACTCTACTGGAAGTGCATAAGATTGCATCATCCAAGACTATCAGTTATAACTATGGTATGAAGATTGAGCAGAATTTTACCGGTTCCCTGGTGCAGACGGCGGGTAACACAGGAAGCATAGTGTATACTGTACTAAATACAACGTCAGGATTGCCAGTCCAGGGTGCCACGATAGGTATTTCAGTATCTTCAATTGCTAAGGGTATAATCAATGTGACCTCAAATCAATTGACAACAAATGCTGCAGGTCAAGCTACATGGAAGTACGAGGTATTTGCAGGCCTGAACCAATTGCTCCAAACTTTGAAAAATAATAAAATCATTAACCTACCCAGTGAGGAGGTGAACATAACTGCAACGGTTAATCCACCTTCCAGTGAGGTGCACACTAAAACAACCTCTACTTATCTGAACATAGAACTTATCAATACTAATGAGAAGAATCACCTTTCTATCTCGGCAAAATATACTGGGAAATCACACCTTTATACAGGCAATACCGGTTCGATCAGTTACAGTGTAGCCAACACAACTGGAAGCGCAGTTCACGATGCTAACATTACAATTGTAATGACCGGAATGGTGGGAAGTTTATCAAGCAAGTCTTATACATTTAATGCATCAACTGGAAAGAACGGAACATTCAGTTTCAGCGTATCCAACGCTCTAGCACAGATAATGCAGACCTACAGTTCAAGTGGGGCGGTAATGCCTATATTCTACCAGGAAGTGAATATAACTGCGGTCGTTACAGTAGGTGGCCAAAACCAAACGGGGGCTGGAACAACTTACACCAATGTATTCCTGATTAATCCAGCACTGTATATGACATATGCAGTCGGAAGCACCAGTTATACAACCGGACAAACAGGAACCGTGACATTTACAGTTACGGAAAATGGAAGTGCGGTCAGTGGCGCAAGTGTGGATATAACTTCAGCTGTCCTTGTTGGTTTGAACTACTCAAGCAGCGCAGTCTCAATGACAACAAACTCCTCTGGAATGGCAGTGTTTTCATTTAAAGTTGGAAATGCCTCGTCTGGAACAACCACATTGCAAAATGAGTCTCTTGTTGCAAAGGCAAGTGAATCAAGCAGTTCAGTAGCTTCCTATACTGTAACGGTGAATTTCACAGTTACGGAAAAGGGTAAACCTGTGCCTGCATCCAGTAGTAACACCTATCTTTACGTAGTGTTAGGAGTTGTTGCTGCAGCGTTGGTTGTTGGAGCAGTTGTGCTTGTAATGAGAAAACCGAAAACTCCAAAATCTTAAATTTTTAAAGATCCAGAGCCAGAGAGATAAGAGTTGCTCTTTCTGGCATTTTTTTAATTAAAACAAATTCTTCTTTTGAATGTGCACCCTCACCTATGGCACCCATTCCATCGAGAACGGGACAAAAAAGAGAGCAGAGATTTCCATCGCTTGCACCGGAAGCTTCCGTTTCTTCCAGTATCAGTCCCTGATTTGTTGCATTTTTTTTCAATTCTGAAAAGATTTTAATTGTTTTTTCATCTCTTTTCATTGGTGGTCTTACATCCATATTGAATTCTACTTTGGTTCCCTCTTTTACGTGTTTTTTCTTTCTCAATGTTTCAATTAGATTCTCTAAATCCTTTTCCTCTGTGTACCTTATATCAATCTCCAGATCGCATTGATCTGGAACCACATTAGGTCTTGTTCCCCCTCTTATCACCCCAGGGTTTACAATCAGCTTGTTCTTGAAAATTTCACTCTGTTCGTCTATAAGGTTCAAGTAATCCACAGCCTCTGTTATTGCATTAATTCCTTTTTCTGGATCCAGGGCTGCATGTACAGACTTCCCCTTAACATGGATTTTGAGGTCACATATTCCCTTCCTCGAAGTTTTAAGCTTTCCTTCCAGTGGCGGTTCAGTAATAATGGCGAATTTTGATCTAGCTGCCGCTTCCTCTATTATCTTCTTTGAGAATTTGGATCCCACTTCCTCGTCTGGTGTAAGCAGCAGACATACTCTGCTCTTTAACTCTCCCTTACTTAATTTGTAGTGTAGTGCATAGAGTACCTGAACAATCCCGGCTTTCATGTCAAATACTCCGGGTCCAAATGCCCTGTCTCCATCAACCCTGAATGGAATTTCATGAATAGTTCCTTCTGGAAAAACAGTGTCATAATGACACACAATCAGAACCTGATCCTTTCCTTCTTTGTTAAAGATATATCTCAAAACATTACCCTCTGGACCATTGAATACTTTTTCCGGGAGAAAATTAAATCTCTTCTCCAATGTTGAAATGAGATGTTCGGCAAATTTGTCGAGAAGAACTTTGTGCCTGGACGGGCTCTCTAACATAACGAGTTCCTCAGTCAATTCAAGCATTTCATTTTCGCTTTCCTTGAGGAACTCGGGTATGATCAGAATATCACTCCTTTTTCAACTGTATACTTCTCAAGCGCAGTTCTATCAATGGTGACACCTATTCCATCCTGCTTGTTCGGTACGATTGTGCCATTTTCCATTATGAATGGATTTGTCACTATGTCCTTTTGGAAATACCTGTCATTTGGAGAACTATCGCCTGGGAAATCCACTCTACTTGAAGAAGCAAAAGCTATATTGAAGGATCTTCCTATTCCAGTTTCTAGCATGCCTCCAACCCAACAGTGACCACCGAATTCTCTTGTTATTCTGGCAATCTCCATTGAATTGAACAGTCCTCCCACCCTTCCAGGTTTAATGTTGATGATATTGCACGCTTCCATTTCCAAGGCATTTTCTGCGAGTTTCGGTGAGACTATGGATTCGTCCAGGCAGATTGGCGTTTCCATCTTCTTTGAAAGTTTTGAATGAAATAGTAAATCATCATGATATAATGGCTGCTCCAGGTACTCCAATTCGTATCGGTCCAGTGAAGTCAACAATTCAAAATCTTTCTCGGTGAAGTCACAGTTTGCGTCCGCACTTAATTTAATTTCTGGAAAGCTGTCCCTGACGGAAGAAAGAATGTTACGTTCTTCTCCCTTCTTTATCTTTACCTTGATTCTTTTGTATCCCTCTTTGACCGACTCTTCAATCTTTTTCAGTGTGACATCTATTTGATTCATACCTATGGATATCCCTACATCTGCCCTGTTTTTTGACTCTTTATCAAGATACCTATCCAGTGCAATATTTTCGACTTTGGAGTGATAGTCGAAAAGAAGCATTTCCATTGCCGCCTTTGCCATGTTGTTTCCCTTCACAAATCCAATGGCTTCATTGTATTCACAGGGCCTGGGAAGTTTTTTAACCGGTTCTGAAATGAATTCCTTTATGATGTGCAATGATGTGAAATTGTCCTCCGGACCGTAGAAGGGACTTTCATTGGTGATGCATTCTGAATACGCGTTTATCCCATCATTCTCTAAGTGAAACACAAGAACATCCTTAATCCACGATGTGCCAAAGCTTGTTGTGAATGGAGACTTCATCGGCATCTTCAATCTTCTATAATTCAAATTCATTATTTCGCTAAGATAAGTAAGGGATAAATATGTTTTTAAACCTGTTAAGTCGAGTTTATTAATGATTGAAAATGTTTGGACCTAAGGATAGTCCTAATTCTGGTTTTTTCTCAAGAAAATATGCATTGAGTTCCTTTGAGAAATCTGAAACTATGTATCCTTTGCTGAATAGATTCTCAAAGATATTCCTACTTTTTAATCTCTGATCCATCGCCTTTTCAGGATCTCTTTTCTTCATTTCCAGGTAATTATCAGGAATTTTAAGATACAGATCATCTGGGATCGCAGATTCATCTAGATTTCCCACCTCCTCAAAAGAGAATGTGCCTGCGGAAACCTTTGGTCTTGCCTGTTCCTTTTTGTTCACGTACCATTCTGCGACGAAACGATCAGTGGGCATTCCGAAATTCAAAGTGTCCTCCATTTCTCCGTAAAAATCCCTAAGATATGTCCTTGATATTGCCCCAAGTTTGTGAATGTTGAACGTTGCATTCAGGTTCATCAACGGATCAAAAGTCCATGCAATGAGGTCGTAATCATTTTCCATTGCCCACTGCCTCTGTTTTTCCTTTAATTGCCTTCCAACTCCCCCATATTTCTTTCCTTCAAGAACGCCGGTCATGTGTGAATAGAGATACCTCCTTCCATTTTTGTATCCTGGAAAGCTAAACTGTATCCCAATTGTTTCATTGTTGTCCTTTGCGAGCATTACCAGTCCACCATGGAATCTGAATGCACAGAGTATATCCTTGATCAGCTGGTCAGAATTGTTCATTCCCCATGCAGACCTGACAACTGGCATAACATTCTTCATTTCGTTGGGATCGGTGACAACTTGAATTTCCACGCGAGCCGATGCTTCAGATGCTTATATAGATTCTATGCAGCGGTATTCAGTTTATAACCTCTTCATGAATCAAATGCCTCAATAAGGAATCGGTGAATGCCAAAAAATCATTCAACTAAACTTGAAATGTATTCATAAGTTTTCAGATCCTCGAAATAAATGCCTGTTCCTCTTATCCCTCTGGTGAGAAGTATCTTGTACCTGTTGAAGAGAAGTTTTCTTGCAAGTTGCAGATTTCCCTTTGATGCTATTTTCTTCAGTGAAAAATTTCCTCCAGTATTGTCCATGATTTCCCTTTGATTGACCTCCCAGCCATTCCTCCAGACAAGATCCTCTCCCCATATAACCCCGGTGTAATCTGACTCAAACCCCTGTGCTCCATATACTGAAGCGCATTTTGTTAGTGAATTTTTTTGATTGAGCCAGTATTGAGGATATTCTGTTTTTGGATTCATTCACCATCTGATTTCAGGATTCTCTATCCTGACATCATCATTTTCTTTTCCAGAACTCTTTGTCCATGAATTTCTAAGTTCAATTTCGGGACTCTTTTTAAAAAATTTAGAAAAATTGGAGTTTAGATCCTTTACTATTAATTCCAAAGGTGTAGAATTAAATGATTGAGTCTTTAACAGATATGAACTTTCCACTTGATAACAACTTCAGTCCTTACTTAAACATTTCTTTTTTCAATCCATTCACAAGTTTAAAACCGGATTTTTTAATTTATTACATTCCAATTAATGTGCTGGACCCTTTAATTATTGGAGTAGATTGACTAATAGTGAAATTAATATATTAAATGTAATATTGAAGGAGATTTTGGGGGAACACTGACAGAGCGGAGACTGTGGAAGGCAGAGGAGAAACTTGCTCTGATCAACGAGATAATGGAAAGAGTGCAGGTCGTTGATGCATGCAGGAATATGGTGTATTATCGTCAGTTCACATCTGACAAATACCAAATGAACTAGCAACAGAATTAATAGATTTCTGTGCATCAATGTAATGAAGCGAGGAATTAACCAGAATCAGAGAAATCAATTTAATACACAAAAGCGCAGAGAATTTGAAAAATATTGATGATACGACCTTTGACTAATTTATGGAAGTTTCACTTTTGCCATTTTGCTCATTTTTCTTCAGATTGTTAATGATATTGGTGAATCCTATAAACAATAAAATTGTTCCAATAGCTCCGAGGAATAATGTAAGAATTGCGCCAACCTCCACCAGAGTACTACCAAATACTTCTCCAACCCTGAATAAACCAATTAGAATTGCTATAGCTCCTATTATGATGATTATTGCTGCTATTATCAACATAAATGCAATTCCAATAATGGTGCTTAAGTTCAATCCGGGGAAACTGCCGGGAGTGGAAGCACTGCTGGAAGATAATGCAGGAATAAGTAGTGAGATTAATGCAATTATTAATGGAATAACCAGCATTAATCCGATAAATTCAATAATCGCACCTTTCTTTCCCAGGGAAACCCGAGATTCTACTTTTTCTATTATATTGAATCCTTTATAAAGCATGTATAATCCAAACAGCGAGAGGATAACCGAGACTACCAGAACAATTTCTGAATAAGCAAATAAACTGCTTGAACTGTATCTATTTATAGATATACCACTAAAGGTTGAACCAACAGGACCAATTAGATAGGTGTAAGAAAATTTCCTAAGTGTGAGGAAATCCAAAGTTATTCCAGATACTATGGAAAGAAGCCCAATTAATGTGTAATATCTCAGGTTTATTATTCCCTCCAGGAAAACTTTATCATTCTTATAATTTCCAAATGGAGATGATGATGGGGTTGTTAGTGAGGACCCACAATTTGCACACATGCTTGCATTTGCTTCATTTCTAAATCCGCATTGCTGACAGAAATTTGTCATAGTGACTAAATGAAATATATTATTAAACAATTTTCCTATAAAGTCAATGTGGAAAAATATTAGAATTGTGTTTCTGTATTCTTTTCCTGAACGCAGGACATTAAGATCGAATTGATTTATTCTGCCTTGATTAATGATTTAAGCGAAACCAACTAATGATTTATTTTCAAAGTTTGGTTGATCAATGAGTGCGAATCAGAAAGTATTACCATTCTAACAGTTTTCTATTTTAGAATCTTATAACCTTGTGATCCCTTATCTTTACTCAGAATTATGTGCGATTCGTCTCAGATAGGAGAGACCTATAGATTTCCAATACCAACCGCTTTCTTCACATTGTTCATTTTAACCAGTTCTCCTACTTCTTTTTCCATATTATTTACATTGTTTTCCATTTCCATTTCCTGACTGAAATGAAAAAAAGAGTAACGCCAAAGGCAGCCGGAAGGGAGATGGTAAGTAAAGGATTCGGGAGGGGACCGTTATTGATGGCGTTATTTGCGATAAGAGAAAGATCTGTGGTGTAAAGATATTGAGAAATATTTTGCCAAAAAATGGGAAGGACCTGTATAGAATAAAACACTGGAGCGATAAACGTGATTGAAAATAGAAGGAAATCTGAAAGTGTACTTGCCAAACGGTAGTCTTTCGGTCCATACAAAGCAATCACAAAGCCAAGGTTTGAAGATATAAACCACGCGAACAGAACGATTCCAATAAACAAGAGAAGATCAAATATATTAAAAGTGAACCCGAGAATGACGTCTCCCACTGCTAGAATTATCCCCGCACTCACGAGTGTGTATGCTCCACCACCGACCAATATACCTAACATGTATTCAATTGATGTTACTGGTCTCGTAAAAAAGAAAGGCAATCTTCCCTCCCTCCTGTCGAAAGATACATTCATGGTAATATCTGCAATACCACCCCCTATTACGGAAAAAATCGCAGCCCCAATAATAACCCTGGGCCATTCAGAATGGTTTGAAAGAAGCAACATTGGAGTTATTATTGAAAGTGGCATGAATATAGTAATGAACATGTATGTGAGAGGTCGTCTGAAAAACCATTTTGCGTATATTTTTCCAATTATTATGATGTTCGTAAATCTCATGTATCTATCTTCTTCATGAAACTGAGATATCCTTCCTCCAGTGTAGGTCTGGTGATCTTTAATCCTTGCTGGATCTCTGGAATCCCACAATCTATAAGCTCTTTTATCCTGGAAATTTCATTTTTTCCAATGAATACATTTATTTCGCCATCCAAAACAGTATACTGGAAGCCAGAATTCTTGATGAATTTCAGAGTCCTCAAAGTATGTGGAATTTCGACCTTTGAATGATAGAGGTTCTCCACCATTGAAGTTGGAGAGCCGTCATAAATAATGCTACCTTTGTTTAACATCACCAGTCTACTGGCCAAACCTTCTATCTCATCAAGAAAATGTGTTGTGTACAATATAGTGGTGCCCAATTTCCGGAGTTCACCAAGATAAGTGTGAAGTGCATTTCTGTTTTCTATGTCGATACCAGCAGTGGGTTCATCCAGAATTAGAATTTCATTGTTCCCTGCCAGAGCCTGCCCGAAA
>JAJZYV010000018.1 GCA_021797955.1 Thermoplasmata archaeon | reverse complement strand
GGGAATTATGTTTGGATTCCCATACACTTCAGACGAAGAGGCATATATGTAAACGGCCTCCGATCTGCGGGAAACTTCTATCAATTTTTTCGACCCAATGCTATTGGAAAGGGCCACTTCTACAGGATATTTTTCCCACTCCATTCTGCTGGCGTTGCTGGCAAAATTAATAACATAGTCAAACTTCTCTTTGGTTTCATATTTAATTACATCTTCATTGATGAAATGAATTTCCTTTTTAATTGAAGTTAAATTCTCTTTCAATCCACTTGACAAATTGTCTAAAATGTGTATTTCCCAATTTTTCTTAACAAGGTTTTCTGCAAGATGCGATCCTAAAAATCCGGAACCACCGGCAATCAGTGCTTTCACAATCTCCCCAATCCGTGATATTCAAAGCCATTAATATTAGCTTCATTTCTGTCAATAATCCCTCTAGTGTCAAAAATCAAAGGTTCATGGTTCATAATTTCTTTCAATTTCTTCAGCTCTATTTTTTTATATTCTGAGTGATCAGTTAGAATCAAAAGAATATCTGACTTTGTTGATGCAGAATAAAGATCATCAATGATCTTGAGTTTATCTTCCTTTACATATGGATCTGACATAGTTACCTCATAATTGTGCTCAGTAAGATAATCATAAATTTGGTATGCTGGAGTGAATCTTGTATCGTCAGTATCTCTTTTAAATGATATACCCAATATCGTTAGCCTTTTTCTTTTTCCTCCTAATTCCTGCAAAGTTTCACATATGTGGTTCGGCATATTCATATTTACTGATTTGGCACTCTCAACCATTTGAAGAGTAAGTCCAAATTTTTTCATATGTGCTCTCAATATGTAAGGATCTTTGTTAAGACAGGAGCCTCCAACCCCTGGACCGGGCAAAAGAAGACCAGAATTTCTAGGATAATCTTCTTTAGCTGCCCTCAAAAGCTCCAGAATGTCCACACCTATTTTTTCAGATACCAGAGCAAGTTCATTTGTTAATCCTAGGAAAACATATCTTGAATAATTATCCACCATTTTAATCATTTCTGCCGTCTCTATGGATGAGACTTCTATGGCCTTTCCCCCAAGTGATCCAATAATTTCTCTGCAGATATTCAGAGTTTCAAAGTCTGAAGCACCTATAATTTTTGGAAGTGTCATAAAATCTCTTATTGCCTGTCCTTCCACCATCCTTTCCGGAGAAAAACATAAACCTATATCTAAAGGTACATTAAATCCAAAACTCTCTATTTTTTTCCTGACAATTCCATTTGTTGTACCTGGAGGAACAGTCGATTTCAAAATCACAATATCACCATTGTTCAATCTACCATTTAAAAAATTTAAAGCTGAATCAAGTTGTGTATAATCTATGTAATCAGTTTTTAGATCATATGGCGTCCCAACTGTAATTATCTTTATTCTAGCACCTTCAAGATCGGCAGGTTCCGAGCTATATTTGATATTTTTCTTAATTGATCTATTTTTTAATAAATCTCCAATTCCATTTTCTGAAATTGGAGATATGCCATTTCTCATTTTATCAATTCTAGTCTTATCCACATCGAATCCAATCACATTATAACTTCTGGCCAACAGCAAAGATAAAGGAAATCCAACATATCCCATACCAATTACTGCTATTGCATCTTTCTCCTTTGAAAATTCCTTCATGGTGCAACCACTCCTTTCCTATTAATCATGTAATTTTCCGCCTTTAAATATGATTCAATTGTTCCTACATCCCACCAATAATCAAGTTTAGAAATATATCCATACATCTTTCCTTCACTTGCTAACAAAGGAAATAACTCAGTTTCAAGTTTAAATCTTCTTGGAATAAGATATTTTGAACGTTCATAGATTAGTTTTTTGTCAAGCATATAAAATCCCGAATTAACAATAGATCTTGAATCTGGAGATGTTACTGATTTCTCCATAAATTTTGAAATTTTTCCCTTATCATCTAACTGAATTCTCCCAAATCTTTTTGCTTCTTCATTTTCCATGTCAAAAACTGATGCTGTCAGGTATGAATCCATACTTTTATGGAATTCATACGTTTCCTTTAAATTTATGTTTGTTACGATATCTCCATTCATAACTATATAATCATCATCAAGATTTATCTGTTCAAGAGCTAACGATAAATCTCCCCCGGTTTCCCAACCGAGTCCTCTAACAACCTTAATATTATCTTTTCCGGTTTTTTCCAGAAATCTTTCTATGATTTCGAGGTTCTCACTTGCCACAATATATATTTTGTCGGGATTCAAATCTTGAACGTTTTGGGTTAAGTAATCAATAACCGGTATTCCTTTAACGGGGAGAAGTATTTTGGGTAAGTAATAGGACAAAGGTCTAATTCTGCTTCCAGAGCCCGCTGCTAGTATTATTACTTTCATTTTACTGCAATCCTTCTTTAATTAATAGAATTTACTATAGACGTTTTCTTCTAAATGACAGCTTTCAAAGATTTTTTTTGTGTTCAGGAGAAATTGAGCAAATCAATTCAGTTTTATAGAGAAATCACTATTTCATTCTTTATTTTTACACATCTTTTTCCTGATTTTCTTCTTATTTTCGAAAGCTTACGCTATCCCCCCCTTGCAATTACCTTCATGTCCATTTCATTTTCATGTATGTTTTTAATCATTCTCCACACCATACAATTAAGACCACTGTTCATGTAAAAACACGGGTCAAAATTAAGTTGGCGAGAAGGGCTAATTTTATTCCCGCGAAAATGCACAAGAATGATCTGGTGGGTTACATCGTTCCTAGATGCTCGGTCCATTGTTGCGTTTATGCCACGCATAGTGCACCTTATATCCCCGTCGCTGTAACATGATATTTCGGGGAATGTAGGAAACTAAATAGGAATTATGTAAAGATGCAGTGGTTATAATAAGCTTCCTGATCAAGGGAACATCCACCCCTATGTGGAGTGGAGTTTGTACCCGAAGAAATTGCCTCCATCCTTCTGTGTGAATGCCCCATATTTTGATCTCCTTGTCTTTTATTCCCAGTGCCTCTCACTCGTGAGATGTTTCTTCTCCCCTTTTACAGCTTTGGTATGTCTTCCTGCTTCTTTTATACCCTGAGGGATATCTCTATCCGATGGCTGAGGCATATCTGGAGCAGAAGATTTCTTCTTCCCATGATCTGCAGTGATGCAGGAGGTTTCCATATCTCAGACTAGTTGATTCCGTTACGGAAAGTTAAGAGAGTGTGGACTTCCCGAATCTTCGCCGAATAGTGAAAGAAGCTGGGAGTGATATGCGATCGTTCAGTTCTTTCTGAAGTTTTTCGTCCGCTATGCTGTACAATCCCTTTTTCACAAGGCTTTGTTCAAGGGACTCATTGGTTCCAAGTCAATTGACTGATCTATCTCAGGGAGAATATCATGGTTCCTGATCGTACCGTACATTTTCGGAAGGCTGAAATCTCTTAATGAGGACATTGTGATGTACATGAAACAGGCATGAATAAAGGTTCTACCATCGACACCTGTCATTCAGACCAAAGTAATACGAGAAAATATCCAAAAGTGACAACTAGAAGATGATGTGATCAACGGAAGTTTTTAGAAAACGTCTATAGTAAATCGCAAATTTAATAACTCGGCTTGGACGTTAGTATGTGTTTTATCAATGGTAGTTTGGATATGTCGTTTTCTTTTGTCGTTTTCTTTGATAATTGTGTGGTTTTCCATATTTTACTAAATCCGCCAGGGGTCGATTCAATGAAATACAATCTTTCGGAAAAAACAAAGAAACCATCTATAGTATATTACGGGGGATATCGAAGGTACAAAAGACCCTTAGAAATCGTTTTAATATTCAAAGAAATAAGCGACCGTCTTCCGGATGTAGAATTCACTTTTGTTGGAAGAGGTCCGGAAATAGATAATGTAAAATCAAAAGTTCAATCCTTAAATATATAAGATAAAACAATGTTCACTGGAAAAATAAGCGAATGTGAATTAGCTTCTATAGTTTCCAGAAATTGGCTCAATGTTCACACATCTATAACTGAAGGTTGGGGATATTCTATTCTTGAAGCTTCAGCCCGTGGTACTCCAACTGTGGCATATGAAGTTCCAGGTGTTGTTAATACGATTGAAAACGGTATAAACGGTTTAAAGATTAAGGATATGGACAGGGAATCATTTGTAAATGCTGCGATAACAATTTTAAGTAACCCTAAGCAATGGCAAAAATCAAGTAGAACCTTCGCTGAAAATTATTCGTGGGATAAGACGGCAGAAATCTGGGACCCTCTCATAAGGAACGTGATAAAAAAGAAGTAACTCAGTGTTACAGTATTTATACCGACAGTCAAGATTCATATTGCACCGATTCGCACGGTCGAGGTCAACTTGGTATATGCAAAAGATATTTGGACTGCCTAAACGATTAAAATTCCCATTGACTTCGCCTTTTTCAACCGTCTACTTTAGTTATTTATGCTTAAGTGACACAGTATGAAATACTTAAATCAGATTCCACCATATTTGTAAGGAGTCGTAAATAAAGAAATTCCTCAAAGGAAGTAGAGGATTAATTTTGGCATTAAAATGATTTAAGAACTAAAGATAGTTGTAATCTTAAAAGGGGATGCAAATTATATTTATCGACAAAACAGACAATTCCACTAACATAATTATGATCTCCACCTCTTCTATCTGCATATCTACAGAATTCAAATCTTTGCTGTCTGATAGCTGTCTATAACGTGTCTAAATCCCGTCTAATTCCAGTCCATTATTCCTCTGGAATTTGTCTATTTTCACCATAGTAAATTCCAAGGTTTCCAGCATATGATCCCAATTAGTTTAAAAAAATACCCCCTTTGACCTTGTAGAATTAACAAATCAATTGAATCTTAGAACATTTCCAATTGTCTGCTCTTTCGGGGAATAGAATCAACCCTCACAAGAACCGATAGAAAATAGACATCTGAATTATCAGAATAAAAACGGACAACTTCGGGAAGAGTTAAATTCGCACCGTCTTATGTTTGGTAAGATTTATAAGCAGTATCTTCATTTAAAGCAATCCACAAAATGTTATATGGCAATATATAATGGATATTATCAATTGGCAACCCAACTCCAACATCCCTTATTCAAATCTTCTTTTGACCATATTATTTATTGTTTCAGTCAGAATCACATTTCCATCGAAATTAACAACAAGGAAATCAGATTTAAGTATCCGTTCATTGAACAAAAAAATAACATTGAGTACGGTATTTGTGGTCTCCCACAACAATTTGTTAGCTTTCCATTAATACAACACAGTTAAATACCTTCTATGACTAATAGATAATATGTTGAATATTGATAATAAACAAACAATCATCGACTCATACATGAGAGGAAACAGTCTCAGAGAGATTGGTGAACGGTTGGACTTGTCAAAGGATACTGCGGCTAAAGTAATAAACGAATGGAAATCAGGTACCCTGAATTATCTTCAGGAGGGGGTTCCATATGAAAAGAATCTGATAGAAGTATCTAAGTTTTTGAAAGAGAGCAATATGGATCTAAACGATGCGATCAGTTTTTCTTTCAACCTGAAGATGATGCTCGACAGAGACATTGACAAAGAACAATCCATAATGTTACTGCAGAATTTGAAAGATATGAAACAAGATGAATTAATCTCATTTATTGAAACAGCAAATACACTATTTAAAAAAGGGAAAAGATATGGCGAGCTGAATCGGGAAGTTGAGGAACTGGAGTTTAAAAAAAGTGCAAACGAAAAGAAGATTGAGTCGCAGACCAGACAGATTCGGGAACTTAAAATCAAATTAGCGGATATCAAAAACCAAGAAGAAATTCATGCAAAAAGATTGGCTGAAGTACAAAAAAATGAATATTTTGATAAGGAAAAACTGAAGAAATCAAAATTCATCTTTAGTCGTGTCAAAAAACTTGGAATTGGAGATGATAAGATTTTTCAATTTCTTCAAGGTGCCTCCATTTTCATGTTTAATCCCTTTTTTGTTGTTGGAGCAGAAAGCCTTTGCCAGGAACTGCCACCGGGAGAAGACGCTTCTACCCATATGCTAAATATTCTGCTGATGTGGGCTTCAATAAAAGAGGCTGGTTGGGATATTACTTCTGCGATTGAGTTTGCAAAGGCATTTAAAAAAATCACTGGCAGCGAGAGTGAAGCCATAAAAGTCTTGTAAAATTTGCATAAATCTATTCATTCAGTTGAAGTCAGATTAGAAGAGAAAAAGAAAGAAGAACTGAATTTGGATGAAAAACTCATATGGAAGGAACAAGAGTGTGAGTATTTAGAGGAAAAGATGAATAAGGCCAATCAGGAGCACAAGGATTTAGAGCTTAAATTGATTGAAGATGCCACAAATTCCCATATTTACGAAACCAAAATACAGGAGCTGAATCAAAAATAAGGCCAATGGAAAAGATTGTAAAACTGTATGATGCCAACATTGTTGCACTTCTTGAAGATATACTCTCTGGAAAAAAGATCATCGATGAAAGCATAGGAATTCATTTTAAAGAGATCATACAAGGAGAAATGGATCGACAACTCGAGAATTATCTACAAATGCAGATTGGAATCTTTCAGCTAAACAAAAAATCGATGTTTTTTCCTGTTCAAACAGAAGTAAATGGAAAACTGGCCACTTATTTAGTGAGTGATTCATCATTGGCCAAGAGCCTCGAAAAGGGACATATTACAGTTCCGACCTATTCTGGCACTGAAATCAATAGGGTTAATATCCCTACAGTCACCGCAGTTAAATTCCTCCTGGTTGAAGTTTTAGACAGTAAAACTTCAGAATTTCTGAGAACCCAGGTACGCAATTCATACGCTGCTGCTACTGAAGCCATATACCGAGAAAATATCGAAACTGGCATGGCTAAACTCTTTCAGACGGATGCGAAAGTACCTGCTCCTGCAACTCGTAGATCGGTGATGCCACTGCCAAATGGTCCAACAGGAAGATATGCTAATAAAAAACTAAACGGCGGGATACGGTTAAAACATTTTGAAAGCAGGATCGAATCTGATAATAATTAGGTATACTTAGTATGAGATTTTAATCCATAATATTATGGAAAATCCAATTTTTCATAGTTCTTCTAAAGTGAATCTAAGAACTCTGCTATTTTCTTTTTATTTTCAGTTATTGAATAATATCCCTGAAGTTCTTCCAGAACTTCCAGGTTCTTTTCGAAATTTACGTTCCTCAACTCCTCTGATGTCTTAGCGATCAATTCTGGAAATTCTTCTCTCTCACCCACTTTCATTAAGGCATTTTCCATCACTCCAGTGGCGGATTCTTCCGTAGATATAACCCTTAATCCGTGAAGCAAATATTCAATATTCTTAATGCTTGTACCTCCTGGGGTTAAAGACGGGTTAATGCCAATCTGGCACAAAGTGTATACGGAATCGAGATTTTCTATCTGTCCCAGTGATAACAAATTGTCAGAATTAAATCTTCCATACCTCTCTTTACTTCCGTTGCCGACAATCAAAAATTTGATCTTAGTGTCAACCAACTTCATCATTGGTGCTAATGTCTGAACTACAAAATTAGCTGAATCTTCGTTTGGTTTATAGTCATAATTACCAATTAGAACCACGTAGATATCATGATCTTTATCACGGAAACGAAAGTCTCCAGATTTGATTTCCTTCTTTTCCGCATCAATGTTTAGAAAATGTGTGAATAATAGAATGTGCTTGTTGTAATTTTTCCTCATTTTTGACTTAACTGCTAAAGACGGAACTATAGAGGCAAATGAATAATTCACCACATAATGCTCGTAAAATATGTTCAAGAAATTAATAGCAAAAGACTGTGTAATACTTTTTTTCGCCAAGGTATCTGTATAATCCTTCCCCCAGTCAGATATTCGAGTGATGATCCTTAAATTTTTATGCAAACTGAGCAGTCTAGCCGGAAAGAGGCAATATCTATCTTCAATGATACATATGGAAAAGTTATTCTTAATATTTTTATTGTTTACAATTAGCCAGTAAATCAAATAAAAATTTACAAGGGAGGTTCTCAACAACCAGTTCCTTTTTTCCATATGAGTCGTTCTGTAGAACTCTTCGGATGGAATCTCGAGTTCACAATGAGATTTAACAGAATCAATTAAATTCAGCACATATTTTGTCTGACCATCCAACTGGCTCAAAGGTTTGTGGAAGATTATCAAAACCTTATTCTTAGTCATATTTTATCCACTCAATTCGGTTAGCAGCATATCGGTTTCTGGTACATACACCATCTAATTGAGAACATAAATAAATCAGAGTTCATAAGTATTGTTAAAATAAAAACATATTCTAAGGCTTGAGATTAAGTTATGACAATATAAAAGATGCGAGTACATTGAACCAAGATATCAATTCAACTATTTCCAAAATATGTACTGAGTCATTGTCGATATGTTTTCTATAGAAAACTACAGTTAATAAAAACTAGTCAGTCTAAACTTACAAAAGGTCTTCGGAAGCAATAGAATAAAGGGTAAAAAGATGAAGTCTCTATAAATATATAAATTCAACTTGGGATATAGACCATAAGTCCTCTTATTTTTGTATCTAATCACTTGTTTAAGCGTATTTATTGTTTTCTTGCATATTTGGATTCTGCCTCCGTAAGCGTAAGCCAAACGTAAATTTAGGAATGATAGCAGAATAATAAGTCTCTCCCTAAGAGACTGTTCGTTATCGTTTACGAATGAGAGTATCTTTGCATACGATTTAATTTCCTTTTCAATAATTTTTCCTAATGTTCTTAAGTCATTTGAAAAATTTTTATATTGACTTATACTTTTTTGATTAACCCTATAACCGGTCAGGATAGAGTCTGTATAACCTATTTCCAAATTCATAACTATATGATATAACGTAATGGCCGTATCACATGTATATGGGATAGTCTCCAAAAAGTCACATAAACCATGGGCATTTTTTCTTCTCAGTGAAATTCTGCTTGTATTAAAGTATATCTCCCTAGTTTCCCAGATTTTGGAATCCAAATCTTCTCTCCTTAGGACGATATTATTTAATTCGCAGTTCATTGTGTGAGATTTCTTCTTAAAAGATCCATGAGAAATGGAATTTTCATCTTCATCCATTCTATAGTATCCGTTTATGATCATGTCAGCGTGATGGGATTCGTCCTCTAGCAGTTTTGAAATTTCATCGAATTTGTTTGGTGCAAAAATATCATCATCATCCAACAAGCAAATTACTTCTTTACTACTACTGCGAATTCCCTTAGAAAGAGATTCACCGTTGGAAAGTGTATCACTAAAAAGACTTATGACCTTATTATTTTCTAGGAAATAGTCCAGATCATCATCTTTGAAAGCTTTTACCACGATAATTTCGACGAGGTCCTTGGGATAATCCTGACTTAATACGGAACTGACCGCTCTAAAAATATAATCCTTTCTTTTAAACCCCACGATTATTGCAGAAAAGGTAAGTTTCATTCTGCCACCTGATGCTCTACTTTTTCCATTCTTTTGCATAATAAAGGAATATATATTTATGTTTATGAGTCACATATTTCCAGAATTAAAAGTCATAATGCGAGAGAAAAAATCAAATTCTTTATTTTTCTTATCGAATAAAGGTACCATTCAACTTTAAAAAATAGATTTCTATTCAATGTTTTTTCCTTTTAAAAAATAGCTCCAGGAATCCACGTACAAAGCCAGATATTTGTTAATTATGGAGCGCTTTTTAAATAATTTTTTTCTAAGTTGTATCTTTTCAGCAAGATCGTATGAAACTGATGAATTTTCTAACTTTTCTATTACTTTTTTAACGTGAGATTCATTTACAGTGTCAGAAATAATAATGGAAGCATTACCCAGAAGCTCATTATTTATTTCTGTGTCTCTGCATATAACTGGTATTTCACTTCCAAGAGCTTCAATCAATGGTCTCCCAAATCCTTCATCGTCTGATAAATGTAAATATGCTTTGGCTGCATTGAAATAAAAGGGGTAGAGTTCATCACTAACCTGACCCATATTAATACAATTTAAGGAATTTATTGTAGACCCTATTTTGATTAATTTGTATTGGTTTGGAAGGGAATTAGAAAACGCTTCTATTAAATCAATTCTTTTATTCGGTCTATCGTTTCCAACGGAAAGTATATAACTGTAGTTCTTGTCCAGGCCTAATTTCTGTAAGCATTGATCAGCGTCACGAGTGGTGAATTTCTCATCTTCTATCCAGTGGTAAATCACTTCAGAGTCTAATCCTGTCAATCGCTTTAATTCATTTCGAGTTCTTTCGCTTATTGAAATAATAGCAATTGCGTCATTAGCAACATTCAATGCTGATGAATATTTTCGAATTCTCTCAAGTTCACCAAGTGCTTTTTTTGGATTTAAATTGTTAAGAGTGAGAAATCTATCTTTAATCACATCGTGAACTGTCATGATACCTGGCCTTTTACCAACTCCAAAAAAATCCGTGCCAACAAAATGAAACAAATAGTTTTTATAAGTTCCATCATTGAGCAATCTATTGTAATTATTTCTTATAATTAGCGGTCTGGCAAGCAGATGTGTGGTTTGCTTAAAATATCCGATTATTTGGCTGTTTGGAAAATCATCTTTGACGGCTCCCAAATAAAATAATTTGATATCCTCAACATATGGACGAACTGAGTTGTACAATTCTAATGCATATAACCCAATACCAGTCCAGTGAGGCTGATCCACCAAGATCGCAAGTTTCACCCTTCATAATTGAAATGTAAATAATAATCTTATACTATATCTGTTGATCTGTTCCAACAGAATCTTAAGGTTCCAATATTAAGGGTAACTAAACAAATCCTTATAGAATATGTTCAGATGATGTTCTTATCTCAGGAGTAAAAATTGTATGAGGCTTTTAGAGATAACGTTTACTGATCCAAAATTGCCAGGAGGTGTCGAAAGACTTGCCATTCAATTAGGGGAATTCTTGACAAAGAGTTCAATACAGGTTTCTTATATGTATTCTGGGGACAAAAATCAAATATTTTATGAGAATGGTGTAAAAAAGATAATACTGAAATGCAATAAAAAATTTTTTCCAAAAATAATGTTTAACATCAAAGTGTATTTACATGTCAAAAATCATAAATCAGATTATGACATAATTCACATAAATGGAGATAATGGCGATTTGGTTACTGCATTTAAAAACATAAAAACCATTATGACAGTGCATGGGATCGCACTCCGTGATGGACTTAGCATGAGAGGTGATAAGTCTGTTAAAACACTCACTAAATTATACAAATTGGCTTGGGCTTATATATCCAATTTCTTTGAAATTTATGCAATAAAGAGAGCAGGAGTAATTGCAACAACATCGAATGTTTATTTGGACTTTATAAAGTTTCACAGAAAAAAGGAAGATGCGATTGTAATCATGTCTGGGGTTGATACAAATTTTTTTCATCCCGGAAATAAAAAGAAAGTCAGGGAAGAACTTTCACTTGATGAGAATGGGATTTATGGAATATGGGTTGGACAGGAACCAAAAAGAAAAAGATTGGATTTTTCAATTGAACTAATCGAAGAAACTGGATTAAATTTGATCTGCATAGGAAATACTATTACAGATAAAAGGTGTTCAAATAGAATCTCCCTCCTCAACAACGTGGATGATGAGGTTCTGCTCAAATATTATCAAGCGGCTGATTTTTTCCTATTTCCGAGTGTTTCCGAAGGATTCGCGTTAGTAATTATGGAAGCAATGGCATGTGGCGCTGTTCCTATTATCGGTGAAAACATTAAAATTCCCATCATGTCCGATCGGAGAAACTGCTTT
>JAJZYV010000001.1 GCA_021797955.1 Thermoplasmata archaeon | reverse complement strand
ATAGCTCAATTGATAAAATACACCAACAAATTCTGACAAGATTATTGACTTTTTTAATACTTTTATCCAGATTTTCATCCAGAGAAATCAGTTTTTTGGATTTTTCTAAAAAGTCTTCAGAATCTTTGAGACAGAATATACTGAGTCTATTGCTTCGAACGCTATTCTGGTTTTAATGGGAATATTCTCTTTGAACATCATATATCCATCTGAATTCATGGAAAATTTGAACTGAGCTTTGATGTCATCATCCGGGGCCATGTAAGTAGCGAAATTCTCCTTCTCTCCCAAATCTATCTCAACAAGGAAACTGTTCATGCGATCTATATGTTTCTTCTATTTATCCACCTTATCCCTCCATGCGGCTCCCATAACTGACCAGGAGCAGCCACGGAAGGCTGACCACCCAGGGAATTTAACATTCAGTAAAGTACCATCTTTTTTTTACGAGATCAATTGAGAATCTTCTGTAGTGTCCCAATCTTGAAGTTCAATCCTTCAGCTATTTCATTGGTCACCCAATATTTGAAATATGGTAATATTCCGCTGATGTATTTCTTCATCATCATTGCAACCTCTTTTACTGGTTACATCCTTGAATGAGAGGCCCACGAGTACCACTTCTTCCAGAATTCCTTTGCCTCATCCACTGTGGGGCAATTCCACAAATTCCTGAGGTCCTCCCTTATGGCATGGACTCTTGCAGTTTTTTGGATCAGAATTTTTCAATTCCTCATGTCTCTCCCTGTATTTATCGGGAAGGTTCTCCACCGAATATGGCCAGAGATACTTTGTTTTCTTCAGGGCGCCTTTTGAATTGACCAACTTCAATTCTATCATCCTCACACTGTCAAGACCTCTCAACACCCTTTCTCCCGCATGATCGGAAATGCAGTTCTCTTCACATTCAAGATAGGTGCCAGGTTTCCTGCTTTTCGGATCAAGAACTACCTTAGAAACGAACATGGCTTGGTTATGGAATATAGTTCTTCAATGAGTTTCCTGTCTTTCACAGAATGTCAATACAAAATTGAATAATATTCTATTCCCACTATTGCAGGAAGAACCAACTTTATATATTATTCAACTCATCCTCTTAATCTGTAATTGCAACTTCACGTAAATCTAACTTCAATTTTGTAACCAAGAATATTTTTATTTTCAGCGTATTTAAATCACACTTGCAAATGTAAACGAATGAAAATTTATTTTATACCGTAAACATACGTCATCATGGTCAAGCTAGATGATTCAATTATAGCCAGACTGGAACACGGAGGACACAAATTTGAAGTTTTGATAGACCCCAATGCCGTAGACAGGATCAAAGAGGGGAAAATAGACATTGAAAATGATATTGCAAGCGACCAGGTTTTTAAGGATGCGAAAAAGGGAGAAAAGGCAGGAGAAGAACTACTAGAGGAGGTATTCAAATCAGATAACATTGCTTTGATAGTCACCGAAATAGTCAAGAAAGGACAGATACAACTAACCACAGAACAGAAGCATAAGATGGTAGAAGACAAGAGAAAGCAAATTATCACAACCATTTCAAGAGAAAGCATAAACCCACAAACCAATGCTCCAAATCCGCCAGCCAGGATAGAGGCTGCAATGGAAGAAGCTAAAATTCATATAGACCCATTCAAGCCTGTCAACGAACAGATAAATTCGGTTTTAAAGGAGTTAAAAGTAATAATTCCAATTAGGATGGAGAAAGTAAAACTGGCCCTAAGATTGAAGGGTGAAGCTTACGGAAGAATGTATGGTGACATAAATAAGGAAGGAACCATAATTAAAGAAGAGTGGGGAAAAAATGGAAATTGGATGTGCGTGCTTGAAGTTCCCGCAGGACTATACGGCGATATAATATCTTCGCTTGCAAGAAAAGGTAAAGAGGATATTGAAATCAAGAAAATATAAATACCATGAAAATAGTTTGCTTAACCCAATAAGTAATAAAACAAATAATAAATAATACCGATTGATTTCCTTATACAGTAACAGAAAATTCAGAACAGTCTGGACACTTTGTTTGGTGCTAAAATGATACAGGAAGTGATTAAAAACGAGGGAAATTAAGCAGATAGTGTTCCCTGGGGATATAGTTGAACTGGGAGAATCAAAGGCAAGAAATGGAATTCACAGGATAGGTGAATCTGTTTATGTATCACAGTATTTTGGAATTTTGCAAAAGGGGGAAGAATTCGTCGATGTGGTACCCTTTAATGGTAACTACATTCCAAGGAGAGGGGATAAAGTCATTGGAAAGGTATTGGAAGTGGGGCCATCAACATGGACAGTTGATATGAGATCGCCTTATATGACAATGTTGCATATGAATGACACTCCATGGAAGACATTTTCAGGCGAACTTAAGAGATTCCTGGTTCCTGGCGACTACGTATTTGCCAAAGTTATGAATTTAAACGAAATCAGGGAGAGCTGGATTACCCTAAAGGAACCTGGCTTGGGGCTGAGAAAATTAGAAGGTGGAGATATCGTCTACATACCCGCCCCAAAGGTACCGAGGATAATCGGAAAAAATGGTGGGATGATAAATATAGTAAAAGATGCCACACAAACTAGAATCATTATAGGGCAAAACGGAGTAATATGGATTGATGGAAAACCTGAGAACGTAAAAATTGCAAAGGAAGCAATGAACATAATTCAGATGGAAGCCCACACAAACGGGCTAACGGACAGAATTACCGATTTTTTAAACAAATATAAAGGTGAAAATAATGGGAACACCCAGTGACAAGAAACTGATAAACGAAAATGGCTTAAGAATGGATGGAAGGGGCGATGAAGAACTTCGCCCCATAAGAATCACCACCGATGTTCTGGAAAGAGCAGATGGCAGTGTTTTAATGGAGTGGGGAGGCAACAAAATAATTGTTGCAGTTTATGGTCCGAGAGAAGCATATCCCAAGCACACTCAAGATATTGAAAAGGCAGTCATAAAAGCAAGATACAACATGGCCGCTTTTTCGGTAGATGAAAGAAAAAGACCAGGACCAGATAGAAGATCTATGGAAATTTCAAAAGTTATCTCAGAAGCTTTGACTGCTGCTGTGATGGTAGAAAAGTTTCCCAGGGCGCAGATTGATGTCTACATAGAAGTAATACAGGCAGACGCAGGAACTAGAATCGCAAGCTTAACCGCTGCTTCAGTAGCCCTTGCCGCTGCGGGAATTCCTATGAAGGATATGGTTGCAGGATGCGCTGCAGGTAAGGTAGAAGGGAGAGTAGTACTGGATCTTTCAAAGGACGAAGACAATTTTGGTCAGGCAGACGTTCCAATGGCAGTTTTATCACATTCAAAGGAGATAGTTTTACTTCAAATGGATGGTGACCTGACAAAGGATGAATTCAACAGGGCAACAGAAATGATAATGAAAGCTACAGAAAGGATATCAGAACTTCAGAAGCAGGCACTCTCAAATAAATACAATGCTGAAAAATATCCAGAAACAGAAAAGGAGGTGGAATAATGCCTAAGGACGCGAGTGGAATTCTTTCGGAAATTAAGAAAGGACACATTGAAAATGCCCTTAAAACCGGTTCAAGAGCGGATGGCAGGAAACTTGATCAGCTCAGGGAATTGAGAATAGAAACCAATTATATCCCGAGAGCGCAGGGATCAGCATTTGTGAACCTTGGGAAAACGAAGGTTGTAGTTGGCATAAAAGTTGAGTCAGGAGAGCCATTTCCCGACACCCCAAATCAGGGAGTTATGACAACAAACGTTGAAATGCTGCCAATGGCCTTTCCAACCTTTGAACCTGGCCCACCTAATGAGGAATCCATAGAAGTTGCAAGGGTGGTGGATCGAGGAATTAGAGAAAGCAAGATGATTGATCTCCAGAAGTTATGCATAGAGCCTGGCAAGAAAGTCATGATTGTCTTTATTGATATTGATGTCATAGATTATGACGGAAATCTAATAGACGCATGCTCCTTGGGTGCAGTTGCTGCTCTGCATTCTGCATACTATAAAGTAGATGAGAACTCTAAGGAGGAAAAATTACCTGTAACATCAATGCCAATTTCAGTTACAATTTCGAAGATTGGAGAAGAACTGGTGTGTGACCCTGACCTGGAAGAAGAACAAATGGCCAGCGCGAGGCTTACCGTGGCATTAAACGAAAACGGAAATCTATGCGCAATGCAAAAGGGAAACTTCGGTTCATTTACAATAGATGAAGTTAAAAAGGCAATTGCCATGTCGGAGGTAGCAGGCAACATGACAAGAGCATATATTAAGCAGGTGATATAGAATGTCCAGAAGAACACTTAAAGTAGGTCCGGCTGGAAGATTTGGACCAAGATATGGAGTAACTGTAAGAAAGAATTGGAGTGAGATTTATAAGCAGAAGAAGTTGAAATACGAATGCCCAAACTGCAAACAGATAAAGGTGGTAAGAATTGCATCTGGAATCTGGCAATGCAAACATTGTGACTATAAATTTGCGGGTGGTTCGTACAATCCTGAATTCTCACAAAGAGTAAAAGAGGAAATGGTAGACCGTGCAGTATAAATGCATCAGATGCGGAAGAATCCTTGAAAAGTCCCTTGGAACAAACGAGATAGAATGTGAATGCGGTTCCAGGATCTTTTTAAAAGAAAGACCGAATGTTGAAAAAGTTACCAATTCCAGATGAAAAGTATAAATGAAATTCTAGACATAGCGAAGTCCTTTAAAGTTTGTTCCAGATGTCTTGGTAGATCTTTTGCCCTTGTTGGGCATGGTATGGAAAATCAAGACAGGGGAAATGCACTACTATTTGCAGCCTTTTCCCTTGACCTGGATGGATCATTAGTGGAAGAAGATCAATGCTCAATTTGTAGTGGAATTTTTTCTTTAATGGATGGTTTTGTAGAAGAAATTAAACGGCTGATTGAGCCATATGAATGCAGCTCAATTCTTGTAGGGTCTTCATTTAGCAACAGAATAGTTGAAAGGGAAATGGAGTTTCAGAAGATGATGGGGGATAAAGGGGAGCCAATAAGAAAGGAATTTTCAAGACTTATTGGAAAAAGAATCTTTGAGGAAACATCTATCAATTTTAACAGGGAAACTCCAGACATTATGATAAAGTTGAACGCCGATTATATGTCCATTGATTTACAAATTAAATCATTATTGGTATATGGGATATACAGGAAGTTAATCAGAGGAATTCCGCAAACAAAATGGATCAAGTTTTCGGAAGAAACTAGAACAGTCGAAAGTATAATCGGGGAACCACTAGGTAAACTTTCAGACGGAACTGAATACGTGCTCCACGGAGCTGGAAGGGAAGATGTAGATGTCAGAATGTTGGGAAATGGCAGAGAATTCGTTCTTGAAGTTAAAAATCCAAAGAGGAGAAACTTGGATCTGGCATTCCTCAAGAATGAAATAAATTCATCCAATATGGGTGTCGAAGTGGATGATCTAAGGTACTGCGATAAGAATACCGTCAAGAAGATTAAGGAAGAAAAGAACGTTAAAATATATGAAGCAAAACTCAACATCAAGGGGAAAGATTACCTCCAAAAGGTTGAGGCAAATTTAGATGAATTAATCGGGAAAGTTATATATCAAAGGACACCATTACGAGTGAGTGTATCCAGAGCAGACCTTGTCAGAGAGAGAAAGGTTTTGGATATGAGCGTAAGACTTGACCCTGACGAATCAATAATCTTGACCATAGAAGCAGAAGCAGGAACATACATAAAGGAACTCATCAGTGGAGATGGGGGAAGAACTGAACCAAGTCTGTCCGGCAAGATGGGTGAAGAAATCAGGATTGAAGAGCTTGACGTAATCAAAATTAAAAGGTGAATATATGGTTAAAATGTCGCACGGTCCAAGATCTGGTTCAAGAATGACCATGACCAAGAGGCTAAAGGAAAGGGGTATGCCTAGGGTGAATTCGTATATGAAGAAGTTTGACGTTGGTGACTATGTCGCTGTAAACATCAACCCGTCAGTTCACAAGGGAATGCCATTTCACAACTTTCAGGGTTATACGGGAGTTATTGAAGGAATGCAGGGAAGATGTTATCTGCTTGGAGTAAAAGTGGGTGGAGTTAAAAAAACCATTATAGCAGATCCTGTGCATTTGACCAAAATAAAGGCGTAATATGAAAATAAAATATATCACAAGTTCTGAAGCAAGAGAGCTTTTGCAAGATAGGAAGGATAGCAGTGCAGATGAAGCAAAGGAATTTGAGTACGCTCGATTATTCTCTCACCTGAGTTCAAAGGATGCCAAGGAAGCAGTGAAAAAGGTAGAAGAAATGTCCAAATTACCGGAAGAAGTCTGTGTCAAAATAGTCGATTTACTTCCCAATAATGTCGAGCAATTTATTGCCATACTTAATTCCTATAAATTGATTGTAGATGACCAAGTTTTAAGTACTATAATTGATTATTTGAAGGGATTACAGTGATATTATGGAAGAATATGCCTTCATTCTGGATAACCTAAAGCAGGGCAGGGCCAGTGATCATTCATTTAACAGATCTCCCCTTGTGCTAGGGCTCGGGCAATCGGAATTTAAACTCCTTGAAATGATACCTAAGGAAGGTGCAATCATAACTGTTGGAGACCGGGTATACATAGGCAAGGAGTTGGAAAAGAGGGACAAGATAATGACCGTTAAACGAAGAATCGGTTACGACGAGTTAACTTCCTCAGCAATTACGGAACTTCCATTTATCCTCGAAAATATCGTGAAGGAAAACGAGAAAAAGTATGTGGATTTTTTCAACAGGGCAGATTCCATAAATGCACGTATGCACACGCTTGAGCTGTTACAGGGGTTGGGAAACAAAACCATGTGGGCAATTATCGATGAGAGAAAGAAAAAACCTTTTGATTCATTCAAGGATCTTACGGAAAGGGTTAAAACAATACATCATCCTGAAAAAATGATTGCATTGAGGATTGTTGAGGAGATCAGCGAAAAGAACGAAAAATACAGAATCTTCGTAAGACAATGAAGCAATATAGTAGAAAATATGGCCAGGTATTTCTAGTTAATAATGAAGTGGCCAAATTCGAAGTTTCCCTTCTGGATGAAGGTCAACGTGTTTTGGAGATAGGACCTGGAACGGGAATACTTACCGAACTGCTGCTTGAAAAATTTCCAAAGGTCACTGTCATTGAAAGCGATCATAGATTTATTGATATCCTGAAAGCAAAGTTTTTTGATATGGTTTCTTCAGGAAGATTATCCATAATTCACGGCAATTTCTTAGAATACAATACTCTGGATTATGAACAGATCATAGGGAACATCCCCTATCACATTTCCTCTCAAATTGTTCAAAAACTTACCAGTATGAATTTCAAGAAGGCAGTAATAATGGTTCAGAAGGAATTTGCACAGACAATAATGGCCAGAGCATCAACCTCGTTTTATACAAAGTTGAGTGTATTCGCTCAGACCAGGTTTAACCTTTCACTGGAAAGAACAATTAGTGCAAGTAATTTTAATCCACAACCATCGGTCGATAGCGCAATTATAAGTCTTTATCCTAAGAATTATAGTTATTCACACATGGAAGATTACGGAGAGGTAATGCTAGGCAAATTATTCTCTCAAAAGAGGAAAAAGATAAAAAACGTAATGCCAAATGCCCCTCTGGATAAAATGGAGTTAAGAATAGATCAATTGAGTCCAGAAGAAATTATGGAAATGCTAGATCAGTCTTACAAAAAATCGAAGAATTAAGACTAATCGAAAGCGCAACCGCACTGTATCGCTTCTATCTCTTCTTCATACTCGGCTTTACACATTCTGCACTCGTAGAGTCCATTTTCCATTTTCAAATTACTCATATCAAGAAAGATGTTTTTTAGAATATAAATTTTGCTTAAGTTGGTTTCGACAAATGTATTATAACTAAGTCAATTGTGTTTTAAAAAATTATTTGTTGGAATTTTCCCCGCTCTTCTGGTTTTTCTGCTGCTGAATTTTTGCAAATTCGGAAATTCCAAAGTTGCTAACCCCTGCAGTTAGAGTATTTGCTGGAATCATCATAAGGGTTCCTTTTCCTTCCAATCCTATTTCATAAAGTATGTTCATCCACCTGAGCTGAAGGGCTTGGGGGTTTTCCACATACATTTTTGAAGCTTCCACCATCTTTCCGGCCGCCTCTACTTCTGCCAGCGCGAGTGTAACTCTTGATCTCCTTTCCCTTTCGGCGGATGCTTGTCTTGACATAGCTTCCTGCAACGACTGTGGGACAACCACATCCCTTATTTCTACAGATGATACTTTAACTCCCCAATGTTCAGTCTTCTCATCTATTATCGCTCTTGCACCTTCTCCCACTTTTTCTCTTTCCGAGAGAATCTCGTCGAAAGAATATTTTCCAATGACCTCCCTCAATGTTGTCTGTGCAGACAATGAGGTGGCACTTGCGAAGTTTTCGATGTTTAAAACAGACTTTTGTGGGTCGATTACCTGATAATACATAACCGAATCACAGTTCACTGGAACATTATCATTTGTGAACGTAGCATCTGTTTTAAAAGCTACAGCCTGAATCCTCAAACTTATTACCACAGGTATCCTGCTTATGAACGGTGTCACATAGATAATTCCTGGTCCCTTAATACCCGAAAATCTACCTAATGTAAGAACTGGAGCTCTCTCCCATTCCCTCAAAATATGCAATCCAGAAAGCATTATAAGAGCTATTACTATTATAATGAATATCAGAAATATTTCAACTGCACTCATAAATCGTATATGCCAAAACTACTAATTAACAATTTCCTTCCCACCAGATCATAACGGATTTTAACAATAATGTTATACCCTAGTGTTAGGACTTGAGCTTGGATAAAATAACACACATACTAAAAGAAGGAAATTTTATTAGCATAGAGATCAATAATACCAAGAAAAGATTCATGCAGATTTTCAGCAAGATGGAATTTGTATCATCATACGGAGTAATCATTAATTTAACCAAAACTACAAGGACGAAGAAAATTTCCATATCCACATCAAGTTATCTCTATAATGGAAATGACGAAGATTTTAACAATTACATTAACCAACGAAGCAAAATCTACAGTCAAAAGGAGGTAAGCAAAAGTGAAAATGTTTTCCTTGAGGAGTATGAATACCTGCTAAAGCATAATACCAATAAGGAAATAAAAATAGATTCAGTGTCTTTATGGAAGAATAAGGAAGTTATGAAAATCATAGACGAATGCAAAACTAGGACTGTACTTCTGTTTGGTTTCAATTCAGATAGTGAAATTCTAGTAAATGCCATTGAAGCAATGGAAAATGGTTTTGTTCCAATTGTGGTCTCAGATGGTGTCTCATGCCCGTCTGAAAGGAGACATTTTTCTTCCCTTGAAGTGATAAGTAGGTTCTCATATATACTCGATAGCAGGGACATCCTTGAAATAATGGAGAATGAAGCTAAATGAATAACGTACCCGTGATTTTGATTGGTGGGATACCGGGAGTTGGAAAAACAAGTATTTCCGGACATATAGCAAGAGAACTAAAAATAAATATTGTAATGTCCGGCGACTATATCAGAGAATCAATCAGAGCCATTTTACCTGACGATAATATTCTCAAATTCAGTGTTTATGATTCATGGAAACCCTTTGGAGATGAAACGCGGGAAAATATAATAAAGGGATTCAGGGAACAGGGGAAAATAGTAAATAAAGCTACGGATCAAGTAATGAGGAGAGCAATTAAGGATGGAGAACCAATGATAATAGAAACCCTGTATTTCCTTCCAGATCAGTTTCCAGAGATAATAAAGGAAATTTTGCCGCTATATATTTACATAGACTCAGAAAAGGTGCACAGGGAAAGATTAGATCAAAGACAGAACTTCACGCACTTCGGTTCCCCAGGTCAACGACTCTCAAGCAATCTTCACAGGTATAAAATAATGATGGAGGAATCCCTGAAACTATGTGATTCGTTCGAAATTCCAAAATTCAACAATTTGAATTACGAAGATACAAGGGAACAGGTCACAAATTTTGTTAAACAAAGGGTGAAAGTAAGATGGTAGAATTTAAACGAGAATCCGAGGAACTTGAGCGGATCCTCCTAAATGAGTCAAAACTGGCTTTTGGATATAGAGAACCTTTAATGGATGTCAAAAATGAAATTTTTTTCGGAAGTGGAAATGGAATTACCGGTATTGAAAAGTTTCTGGGCTACAATGACGCAAAGCAAAACGTCGCAAACTTTCCGTCCATATCATTAACACACGATTTTGTTACCGTTGAAGCAGCAGTTAGAATCAGCGAAAAAGATAGGATATTTGTAGATGGAAGAGAGGACCAAAATCACGCAAGGAGAGCAATTAAAGCACTTGACATTTTTAGGGAAATGTTCGGTTTAAAAGAGCATTTTGCATTTTACTTGAGAAGGCATAAGAAATATGAAAAAGCCAAAGGCATGGGTGAGTCCGCGGCTTTCGCATCTGCAACATCATACGCACTTTGCAGTCTCGCATTCAAAAATCCCAATCCTGATATCGTATCTGCTGTCGCAAGACTTGTATCCGGGTCAGGTTCAAGGGCAGCCGTATATGGGGTTGGATTATGGTTGTCATATGAAGGCATTGACAGTCACAGGAATCATGCTGTGAGAGTTAAGGAGGATTTAGGACAATATAAAATTGCAGCTTTTCCAAGGGAAAGCGCGATAAAAACAGAAAACATGCATGGTTTGGCCACTGACTCGCTTTTTTACAACTCGTGGGCGAAAAACAAGTTTAATGAAATTACAAATCTTATCAGAAACAATTTCAAACCAGAACTGCTTGCAGAAAGATCAATGAAGGACATGCTCCTGATGCACTCAGTGCTGATGAGTCAGGGGATCAGAATTCTTGACAGGAAAATGTTTGATCTAATTGATTTATCAAAAGGTTCCAATGGTTCGCTTTATGTCACAGCAGACACGGGTCCCACTCCTGTATTGTTGTATAGCGATGAAGAATTATTAAAAAAAGCAGAATATGTAATGGGATCCAAATCTGTTAAGGGGAATCTGGTGAACCAGCCAATTGCTATAACTTCGGATTTTCAAAAGGAAGCTGAAAATGGATTGCTTAAAAATCCATAACAAATTTAAGCGTGTTAACAATCAAATATCATGTCTATTGAAACAATAAATCCCTATGATAACAGCAAAATAAGGGCATTTGAAGAAGATAATGAAGAAAAAGTAAAAAAAATTTTTGATAAAATTAGAGACGAGTCTAAGGAATGGAGAAAAAGTATTGACGAGAGAATAGAATTTCTAAAAAAGACCGTAATTCCAGGATTTAAAAGGGAAAAAGAGAACCTTGCCAAACTCATGTCCTCCGAAATGGGTAAACCAATTACACAGAGCAAGGCAGAAATTGACAAAAGCATTTCAATGGCAGAATTTTTCTGCGAAGAAGGCAAAAAATTTCTGGGAGATCAGGAAATCCAGACTGAGGCAAGCAAGAGCTTTGTTCATTTTGAGCCACTTGGCACAGTCTATTTAGTGATGCCGTGGAATTTCCCACTATGGCAGGCTATGAGAGCTGCGATACCCGCAATGGTGGCCGGAAATGCAATAGTTCTGAAGCATGCATCAATTGTAACTGGGAGTGCACTCAAAATGGAGGAAATTTTTGGCTCTCAATTCTTCAAAGTAATTAAGGTACCAGGAAGTAAGGCATTAAATGCAATAAAATACTCAGATGGTGTATCATTCACAGGTTCAGAAAAAGCGGGATCTGCTCTGGCAGCGGAAGCTGGAAGATGGATCAAAAAGTCCGTTCTTGAACTGGGAGGTTCAGATCCATTCATAGTGCTTGATGATGCAGACCTTGAAGAGACCGCAAAACAGAGCGCATTTGCGAGATTACAGAACAATGGTCAGAGTTGTATCGCGTCGAAAAGGTTCATTGTGAGCAGTAAAGTTTCAGAAAATTTCTATGAAATAATGAAGGAAAATTTTGCCAAATCCGTTATTGGAAATCAATTGGAAGACCGCACCTTTATAGGTCCACTTTCTTCTGCATCCCAAGCCGACACAGTACGGAAGCAGATCAAAGAACTTTCAACGAAAGGTAAAGTGGATGAACTTGGAGAATCCAGGGGAAACGTGATAGCGCCAACAATTGTGAAAACCAGTTTCTCATACCAGGACGAAGTTTTCGGCCCAGTCGCCATATTTAAGGAATTCAAGGACCTGAAAGAAGCTGCCAGTTTGGCCAATGAAACTGGTTTTGGGCTGGGGTCAAGTATATGGGGTTCCACAGATCAGGCCCAAAAATTGATCCCAATGATTCAATCAGGTATGGTTTATGTTAACAAGGTCGTAGCATCAGATTCCAGGCTTCCATTTGGGGGGATTAAGAAGAGTGGTTATGGTCGCGAACTTTCTAAGTTTGGAATTTTGGAATTTACAAATTTCAAAACAGTATGGATAAAGTAATAAAGTAGGCAAATCAAAATGGTGGTGAATTAAATTGAAAGGTAGTGATCTATTTACAAAAGCGTTAAAACATGAAGGCGTCAAGCATATATTTGGTATCCCGGGAGAGGAGAATATTGATCTTCTTGATTCAATATCAAATACAGATATTGAGTTTATACTTACCAGGCACGAACAGGGGGCCGCGTTTATGGCAGATGCGTACGCGAGAGTTAAAAAAATTCCAGGCATATGCCTATCCACTCTTGGTCCGGGAGCTACAAATTTGTTAACAGGAGTTGCAAATGCCCATCTAGATAAAGTCCCATTGGTGGCCATAACAGCCCAGGCTCCGAGGGACAGATTGCATAAGGAATCACACCAGAATGTAGATACTCTGGCACTTTTCTCTGGAGTAACCAAATACAATCGTTCTGTAATCGTGCCAGAAAGCATTCCTGAAATTGTGCGGAAAGCATTTGCGTCAGCAATGAAGGAGCAAAGGGGTGCAACTCATATTCAGTTGCCTGAAGACATTGGTAAGGCGGAAATTGATGAGGTGAAGATGATTCCAATTCCTGATGAAGCCGTTTATGAGGCAAACGGAGAAGTTATCAGGAAAGCAGCAGAAGAAATAAACAAAGCCAAAAATCCAGTCATTCTTGCTGGGAACGGAGTCGTACGGTTCTCGGTATGGGAAAGTGTAAAGAATCTTGTTCAATCCAAGAATATACCTATCGTCAGCACATTCATGGCCAAGGGGATCCTGCCATATGAGGATCCGAATAACTTTTTCATTGTAGGAGGTCGTCCCTATCCAATCAAACTGAGACCACTGATTAATTCAGATCTGATCATCTCCATTGGGTTTGACATGGTAGAATATGACCCCGTAATATGGAATAAAGACTCATCGAGAAGAATTATAAACATTTCAATGAACCAGGCAGAAAGTGACGAGCATTTTCCAGTGTCGTACGATCTTGTTGGCAGCATTGATATCACAATAGGAATACTAAGCAAATTCCTAAAGAAAAGGACAGTGTCAAAGGAGTATTCAGAGATTAGGGAAAGAAGAAGGGAATTTCTCGAATCGCCTGGAAATGGGAGAGAGGCTGTTGCAAAACAGGTTATGAGGGAACTGAATAACATCAATGACTCCAATACGCTTTTAATTTCCGATGTTGGACTTCATAAGGTGTGGATCAGTAGGTATTACCAGCCAAAATATCCTGATAGGACAATCATTTTCAACGGTTTTGCATCAATGGGAGGAGCGCTGCCTGCTTCAATTGGTGCCAAAAAAGCAAATAATGATCTCGAAGTCATTTCTATTTCAGGCGATGGAGGATTTATGATGAATATTCAAGAACTTGAAACCGCCAAAAGGCTAAACATGGATTTTACAGCAATTGTTTTTAATGACAGGACTTTAAGTCTCATAGAAAAGCATCAGGAAGATGCCGGCCTTAAGCCAAACTACATTCACTTTGGAAATCCAGATTTTGCATTACTTGCAAAGAGTTTCGGATGCGATTACTTCAGTTGCGAGGACGGCAGTTCTTTCAAATACGCCTTCAATGAAGCCAGAAGAGCTAGCGGGATCAAGGTCATTGAAGTAGTATTTCCTTAATCTACCTCATTCTTATTTTTATTAAACGCCTTACACGATTTCCTCTGGGTTTTTGTCTTGAGATCCCTAGTTGGGAAAAGACCATGGAAAGAATTATTAAAGCTCCGCCAAGATATTGAAATGGAGAAAGAAACTGTCCAAGTATTATGGATGAACTAAGGGAAGCTGATATGGGTTCCATAGTACCTGCCACCGCAGCAGATGATGCTGATATTTTATTCAAGCCAAACGAATACAGGGAGAATGCTATTATTGTACCGAATATTGCAACAAACATGATAAGGAAGGAAACTTCAGGCAGGGATGAAGTTTGTAAATGCCCAAAAAAATCCATGATAGAGGGAAGACCGATGGGAAAACTTATCAGCGAACCAAGGAAAAATCCCCAGGAAACAAGCGGAATTGATCCATATCTCTGAACAAGAGGTGCCGAGATTATTGTATATACGGCAGCGGAGGTTGCGCATATCATTCCAATCAATATTGCAAGCGGACTTACGCTAAGACCCGAACCATTAACATCCAAAGTGAGTAGCACAATTCCAGATAATGCACAAAGCATTCCAGTGACTATTCTCTTTCCTAGAATGAGCTTTTTCCTAAAAATTTCATATATCACAACAATGGGAAAATATAGAAATTGTAGGAAAGTGGCCGTTGCAGCATTGGAAAGATTAATAGTTTCAAGGTATGAAAGCTGTAAAACTACGGAAAGAATGGCATACAGCACGATCAGCTTAAAATTCTCTTTTGGAAACTTTGGTCGGAAAATTATTAGCATCACAATGCCGGAAATCAACATCCTCAATGCAAGAACAGATAAAGGATTCATTGAGAAATCGGTAAACAGTACATCAGCCATGGTTCCCGATAGTCCCCAGAACGCAGCGCCAGAAAGAGAAATCAAAAATGCAGAAAGATTGTTTACCTCTTGTTTTATTGTCAGTAATACAGTCAATCGATATTAACCAATCTATGGAATCAAAATTGTTAGTTATTAGTGCAATAAGTCGACCAAAGGAAAGCATGAAAATAGCAAAGAAAAACAGTACAATAAATATATATTGGAAGATTGACTGGTTTGAATAATGCCGGTAGAAAAGGTTTGTGAAATTTGTGGAACGCGATTTAAGTGCGGGTCACCATTAGGGTGTTGGTGTTCAGGGGTAAAAGTATCCAGGCAAACCAGGGCAGCCATTTCCAAATTGGCTCAAGATTGTGTGTGCAGAGAATGTCTAGCTAAGCGGTAAAATGGGAAACAATATTTTTAAATGCGGCCAAGGATAAGGTCTTAGTGTTGAAAAGAAGAATAGATGGGATGGCATCTTCTCTTTCATATGGATTACCTCTCCTTTTGTTCCCTATCATCTTAATGGTGGTTATAATTATAGAGAATAACTTCTACTTTTTAGAGTATTTCCATGTAGTTTCAGGATCTGCATGGACTGGAATGGACCTTGTCATGGGAATTTTCTTCGGATACATCATGAAGGGACTAAATCCGAGGGAAAGGGGAGAAATAGCAAAGCGGTTAGTTCCCGTCATGTTATTTTTTATGCCTGCGATTTCAACTACTACGATCACTGCGGGAATTTACACGGCGATCGCGTTAAAAATAAGTTTCTTCAGCACAGATTTTATTATAGTTGCTATTTTGGCTCTTGCTCTGATGATTCAGGGACTGTGCATTTTCCTTCCAAATGAGGTAAGGGTTTATCTCGAGATATTACGAGGGGGAAAAAATGTGGACAAAATTGTAAGGCTCACGATGTTTAACCTTAAACTTTCAATTTTGCAGTTGATCTTTCAACTTGTCCTAATAGGGTTTATGGCAGAATTTGCGGTAGGTGTTGCCTGATGCAAGCTTCAGGGAGAAGAATTAACAATTTTTCCATCGGAACGGTTATAATTCCGTGGGCATCTTTTATTGTATTTACTGCCACTGGCAATATTGTCCTTATTGATTACATTCATGTGATGACAGGTGCTATTTGGACGGGGACTGACATCTTTCTTGGCCTTATATTTAGCAGGGTACTGAAGTCGTTGGACTTCAAAACAATAGCATCCATTTCAAAACGCATCATTCCAATGACAACGTATTTCATTCCTTCAGTTAGTATTCTTACTCCGGCGGCCGGGTTGGTGCTTGCGCTTAAGCTGAATGCCTTTTTAGAATTTCCAAATTATTTCATGTGGAGTATGGTCATTCTGGGGTTGATAATCGTGGGAATTAGCTTTTTGCTAATACTTCCAACATCTATTAAAATTAGTAAAGTTGAATCAGTTAAAGAGGAGGATCTTACATTCATATCCATCAACATGAAAAGATTAGGTCAGTATGCAGGTATACAATTGATTTTTCAGGTCATTATAATAGGATTTATGGCTATCTTGGTAGTTTATTGAAGAGATGTGTTGTATTTTAATAATCGTTAATCTTTGTATTATTAACTACTTAAATTTAACTTAAATCCAAATTCATTTATAAGGAATTGTAATGTTGGATAATGTTGTTCCAAAATCCGCTATATGATTTTTTAATCATAATGATTGGCGGAATTCTTGCCGGGGTAATAGGGTCACTTACGGGCCTCGGAGGAGGATCAGTCCTTGTTCCAGTTCTAACTCTGTTTTATGGTGTTCCAATAGATTTTGCAGTTGGTGCGAGCTTAATATCGACCATAGCCACTTCTGCCGGTTCGGCCAGCACATACACTAAGAAGGGGATTGCCAATATCAAAATAGGGGTTGGACTTGAAGTTGCAACGACCCTCGGCGCAATTGTTGGTGCATTAACTTTCGATTTAGTTGTTCATGCCAATTTACAATGGATACTATATTTCTTATTTGGAGTGGTATTATTGGTTTCTCTACTTCCCACGATTAAAAGAGGAAAATATGAATACCCTGAACCAAAAACACCTGATTTTACGAGCAGGATATTTCAGTTGAGTGGTCATTACAGGGATGAAAGGGCAAAAAGGGATGTTGAATATACCGGAGTCAGATGGTGGCTTGGGGAGATTGTAATGTTCTTTGCAGGACTTTTATCCGGTTTATTGGGAATTGGTAGCGGAGCATTAAAGGTTTTAGGCATGGATTGGGCAATGAATCTTCCCATGAAAGTTACGACAACCACAAGTAACTTCATGATAGGGATTACAGCAGCAACAGGAAGCAGCATTTACTGGTATGCAGGATACATTCAATTCTTTCTTGCGGCTGCAACTGCAATCGGTGTTCTCATAGGTTCCAAAATAGGATCCACTATTTTACTGAAAATCTCTAACAAGGAGATAAGATGGATATTCTTTGTCATACTTTCATTCCTTGGAATCGACATGCTTCTCAAGGGACTAAGAAAGGGACAAATTTTTAATTTATCCAGCATGGTTTCATTTTCGGTGGCCATAGGAGCTTCTGTTGTTATGATTCTATTACTCTATTTAAAAACTAAAAAGGAGGAGAAAAAACTTGGAAGTATCTCAAAAGTTAGTTAATTTAGTCAGTTTCATTTTGAGGGGGGCAGTACTGCTTAGCATGTCATGCTTAGCCGTGGGAGTAATTCTTCTCTTTGTAAAAAATGGTGCAGAAGGCATACCCTTAAGTCATTTTGCAAATTATCAAGAGTACAATATTTCTTCCAATATTTTTCCACCTAATAAAATTCCAAATGGAATTTTAACACTTGATCCTCTCGGTTTCATATCCCTTGGTCTATGGGTACTCATTTTTACACCTGTAACAGTACTTTTCAGTTCACTAGTTGATTACATTTACCAGAAAAACAAGTTATACGTTCTCCTTACGTTTCTAGTACTATTTAATTTATTTACAGCAATATTTATAATTCCTGCGTTTGTACACCTCTAAAACTTTCTTTTTTCAAAAACATTATTAATTTTGGTTTAATAACAAATTGTTGTCTTATGCTTAAATTCGACAGAGTTAAGATTCATGAAGAAAATCCAGATGAAAGGAGGAAGAGTTTCATCATGGAACCTCTTAAGGGGTACTCTGTGGATGAAGCAACTGCTGAAGCATCAAGATGTATAGGATGTAATATTTGCACGCAGGCCTGCCCGGCAAGTTTAGACATAGGAGGTTATATTAACAGCACTGCCGTTGGAGACCCTGCACAAACTGTACGAATCGTTTTTGAGAATCTGCCCTTTCCTGCTATCATAGGAAGGGTATGTACTCACAATTGTGAAGATATCTGCGTAATGTACGATACGGGAGGACCATTGGCCATAAGGCATCTAAAGAGGTATGCAGCAGATCAATTTCCAGACTATGGCAAAATTTTAAATGTTAAGAAAAGGGCATTCATAGACAAGAAAGTAGCGGTCATTGGAGCTGGACCTGCTGGTCTCAGTGCGGCATACTACCTCTCAATCCAGGGAGTGAGGGTTACAGTATTTGAAGCACTACCAGTCTTCGGGGGATTTATGAGGGTCGGTATACCCAGGTACAGATTGCCCTTTGAGGTTATAGAAAAAGAAATTGGATTCATTGAATCAACCGGAGTAGAAATAAAATTGAACACTAAAGTTGGAGAAGACTTGAAGTTTGAAGATATTCTAAATGATTTTGATGCGGTATTTCTTGGAGTGGGCACTCACAAACCAAGGTTTACTGGTACACCAGGAAGTGATGCCAAGAATTTTATGCATGCCACAGAATATTTGAGACGCATTTCCCTTGGAGAGAAAATACCCATTGGAAAGAAAGTCATCGTAATAGGAGGTGGATTTACTGCAAATGACGCAGCCAGATCCTCACTTCGATTGGGAGCCAATGAAATAAACATAATGTACAGAAGGAGGGAGATTGACAGGCCAAGTTATCCATCCATGAATGCAGAAGAGGAAATGGAAGAATCCATAGGTGAAAACGTAAATTATATGTGGGAAGTCACCCCGTTTGAATACGTTAAGGACGGGGACGTCATAAAACAGGTCAAGTACTGGAAAAACCAGATGGTTCAGGAAACAGGAGGCAGAGCTAAACCAGTTCCGCAAAAGGAAAAAACTTTTACCTTAGATGTCAACTTTGTAGTAGAAGCCACGGGACAGGAAACAGACTTTTCCTTCCTGGGGGAAGAGTATGCAAGAAGATTGAAACTTATGCCACATGGAGGAATAATTGTTGACCAGAGAGGAATGACAAGCATTGAGGGGGTTTTCTCTGGAGGCGATTCTACAAATAACACACACGATTTGATCAGTGCAGTCAGGGATGGAGATACCGCAGTCCTGGGAATACTGGACTATCTGAATTTAATGGATAGAGTCAATGAGGAATATTTGCCTCTTTTGGACAGATGGAAAAAATTCTCTCCAATGGCTGCAAAACTGGCATACGCTGACAGAGTAAAATAATATGGGAGATTCAAAATTTAAAAATAAAATTTTATTTTTTGATATTTAAAATAGAAATGGCTCATTCCATATTTATGTGGCTGAATCCGGTGTAAGGAACAAGAGCATCCGGTATTCTAACAGTTTTTCCATCTGAGAAATTTTCCATTATAGCTACCATGGTCCTGGTAGTTGCTAGTGCGGTTCCATTGAGGGTATGAACAAACACATTACCTTTTGACGTTCTATATCTTATATTCAGGGATCTTGCCTGGTAATCTGTATCATTGGAAATGGATGCAAGTTCCCTGAATTTTCCCTGATTTGGGAACCATCCTTCTATATCATACTTTCTGGAAGCCAGATTTCCAAGTTCACCGGAACAGACATTTATGACTCTGTACGGCAATTCAAGACTTTTAAGAAGGTCCTCAGTGTTCTTTAGTATTTCATCAAAGTAATCCCAGGAATCCTCGGGTTTGCAGAAAATAAACTGCTCAACTTTCTTGAAATAGTGAACCCTGAAAATTCCCTTTGTATCCTTTCCATGCGCCCCTGCCTCCTTTCTAAAACAAGGGGAGAAGCCTGTCACTTTTAACGGTAACTCTTCAGATTCTATGATCTCATTCATCAGCATAGAAGCTATCGGATGTTCTGAGGTAGAAATCAGATAGAGGTCTTCTCCCTCAATTTTGTAGATGGAATCATTGAACGTCCCCTCATCAGTCGATTTCCAGACTGCATTCCCCGATATCATAGGCGGAGGCTCCACAATAGAGAAATTTCTATTTCCGATGAAATCAAGCGCGTAATTTACTAAGGCTAACTCCAACTTAACAAGTTGATTTTTAGAAAAATAGAATCTTGACCCTGCTATTTTCCCAGCTCTTTCGAGATCAAATAGATCGGCTTTATCTCCAACATCTATATGGCTAAATGTTTCATTCACGACCTCATATCTTCCTTTTCCTTCAGTATATTTTAAGAATTCATCCAATGACTCACTCTTCAGCCTCGCTTTGCCTTCAAACCTGATAAATTTACTATTTTCATCTCCAAAGCAGATTGGAACAGTTGAGTCAAGGAGATTTGGAATTCGAGAGGCTAAGGTGTCTCTCTTCTCCACTATTTCCTTTTGCTCGTTTTCAAGTTTTTCAAGTGAAAGGTTTATCTCCCTTACATTTTCCTTTAATTCTTCGGTATTTTCACCCTTTTTGACACCTTCCGAAACCTTAAAGCTCAGAGTATTTCTTTTCGATCTTAGGTCATTTATTCTTTTGGAATTCTCTCTCCATTTCCTATCATACTCAAAAAAGTCATCAATTGTTGATGGGTTACCGCCCCTATTTTTCATGGACACTTTGAATTGCTCAGGGGATTCTCTGAGTAGCTTAATGTCTATCATAAAAGGAGATTCAATATGGGAATATTAAGATTATAACTTATACTACTATGTCTACTAATATTCACAATTTGTTTAATACAACTCTTTCAGGTTCTGGTTGATCGTATGAACTAATTCCAGACTCCTCGGCATCCTCCCAAACAGATTCTCTACTACCTCTCATTGTTCTTACGGCAACAGGATCAGTTGATCGTTCGTAGATACCCACGGGGGTTCTGATTCTGCCACTTTGCTCTTTGGTGGTGGTACTGATAGTCCCTCCCAAAAAGGAACTTGAATTAAATATAATCAGGCTACTTGGAAGTATGAGTCCCATAGACATGATAAGTCCATTAAAGGTCTGGGTATAAACAACAAGGTTAGAACCGATTGCAAGTTGAGAATTTGAAAAAGCATATATGCCGTCTTTCAAATAAGCTCCAATCAAACTCATGTTTTGAATTGAACTTGAGATCATATACAAGGAAACAAAGGTTATGACCGTTGACATTATCAGCGATACCGTTAAGGCCTGCTTTGCGCTGCCAGACTTTCTTCCCGCAACATATCCAGACACAAGAGGTCCTGCAATCGGTATCCACCATAAAAATGCAATACTTACAATTGATACTATGAATCCATTCCTCACTTCGTTATCGTTTACTCTCCTAGAAAGGTCCAGAGTGCTGGTTTTCTGCTTACGCCTACGTCCACCAACAAACATATGTCGCATATTTGTCTGACAACATGAAAGTATATTAACTTTTCTTATATGCTCCCTTATTTTATTTTTGAGTTTGTGGAATCATTTTAGTTCTGTCAAATTTCACTCCTGTTCCTCAAGTCCTTTCATGGAACTTACGAATCTTTCTGCGGAGGTTATATACCCTGCCAAAAAGAAAAAGATAAGCATTACGGTAAATGGGGTAATGTTAACCAATTCGTAATAATTGAACGGAAATATCAACTCTATTAAGATAACCACTAACATTAGCACAAGCCTGTCTGCCCTTCCTAATATGCCACCGTAATTCCTCTTAAGACCGAGTGCCTGAGCCTGGGTTCCCATATAACTTGTCATGAACACCCCCCCAAGTGCAAGAATCCCCAAGTACAAATTTCCGAAAATGGAGAATGAGAATCCGGTGATAAGAGCAATATCAGAATACCTATCGAAGGTATGATCAAGCATGTCTCCTGCCTTTGAGCTTATGTTTCGTTTCCTGGCAACAAAACCATCAATGGCATCGAGAAATGAAGAAAATATGATCAATATAAAGGGAAAAATCAGGAAATATCTGTCGAGATACCTTCCAGTGATAGCAAGCAGAATACCCGCTATCAGGGCCAACAGGAATGATGTCTCTGTAAGTACATTTGGATTAAACCTCATAAAAGGCTTACTCGTTCTGTCAAGGATTGGATTTATTTTCTCTCTCATGCTATCTAGTGCCATTGAAATTCAACCTCATTCTCTCTATAAAACTCAATGCGGTATTAAGACTATCCTTCTTTTCACTGTTTAATCTTAAAATCCTTCTGTAGGGAAGCAGATCCTTTGCCTCATTCCAAATGCAGTCACTCTTTAGGCAATCTATATTTTCCTCTATTTTCTCCTTAGAATATCCTCTTAATCTGAGTCTGTCGACAAGAACATTCTCGTCGCATTCTGTTACTATGGCACAGTAACAACCCAGGAGATGGGAGTAGTGACCATCCAGTATATACCCTTCAAAGTCAATTTTTTCCATTACACACTCAATTAGAACCTCGTCATTTTCCAAGCAACCCTGATCCATTGCAAATTTATTAAGATCCAGAGTCTTGAAGCCTTTCGATCTCAAAGCTTCGCACAGTGTGGTTTTTCCTGTCCCTGGTACTCCTGTTACCGCGACATTAAAGTTAAGGTTCGTCAAGGGCTTCCCCCTCTAATTTCCATGGCATAGATAAATGTCTTCTAGCATATACTGGCGGTTCCATCAATTTCTGCTTTATGCTTCTATCTACTTTCACAAACACAGGGTCGGAAATTGTTTCGCATTTCCTGCATTTGAATTTTCGATTTCCGACGTTTCTCATATTCGTCCCGCAATTTTTGCATTTTGGTGTCTTTCTTTCATATATTTCTGAAAATTCCAATACCCTGATCTTCTCTATCTTCAGGCTTTCATTTCCAAAAGATCCATACGCCTGAATAAAGTCGTTGACCCTTAAGGATTCAACATTATTCCTGAACTTTTTTGAGGGTTCAAAAACGATACAATTACAAACTTCACCATTTACGGACATTGAAAAATGTAAATGACCTCCAACATTTCTCGAGGGTGCTTTAACTATTCTTCCCGTTAAGAGATATGATGACAGATCTTGTAATTGACCTCCCTTAAAGGGAATAATATGATCATCAGTGCCCTGGTTAGTCTTGTATATGAGAAAGTTTTCGTTATATTCTGGATATAATTTTCCTATTTCCATCTGAATCTTTCTGAGGTTCTCTGAATTCTTAGACCGAATTCCGTAGATTACTGGCGTTCTCTCTTTAGGGAAAAGACTGATAACATTCTCATCTTTCTCAAGATTATTAAATGTCGAACTATATTTCTCAGCTATATTGGCAATCTCATTTTTTACTTTTTTATTGATTTGCACTGGATGAGGATATTTATATGATATTAGCTCGTAAGTATGCTTAACTCCCTTCCAGGAAACCGCTGCGGTTGCTCCTACCAGACCTCTTCCGGTTCCAAGTTTTCTGTAAACTCCATTATATTTTATTATCAATTTTTCCATGCAATCTACGCACACTTCACGATTCAGTGCCGTTCTATAGATTTTTTCGGAAACTTGATCATCCAAAATAACAATTCCCGGATTGGTGTTTTCCTCGTTCTTTACATAATATCTTTCAACAACATTTTCAATTTCTCTGAGGACATCCTCTTTCGAAGAATTCAGGGAAACATCTTTTTCTAAAGACGAATATATACTCACACCATTGACCCTTCCAATACTAACTTCTCGTTGTCCACTTCCCAGACTTATAGCAACAGCGCCATTTCCCCTTGTTTTATAGGGTAGATTAGGATTTAGACGTACTAACTCCGGAAATCCAATAATATTTTCTCTGAATCTGGAAACTATCTGGAGTCCTATATAAGTGGTGCATCCAGCAGTTCTGGAATCTGTATCATCAACGCCTATCTTCAGGTTCCGTACCTCCGTTTCCTCGTTTGATAAGATCTTACTGCTCTTAAGAAATCAAGTTTTCTTAATTCCGGCCAGTATACATCAGAAAAATATAGTTCAGAATATGCCCCCTGCCAGAGCAGAAAATTTGACACCCTCTCTTCTCCACTGGTTCTCAAAATAAGATCTGGATCAGGGATAGTGCCGTAATAGAGATATTTTTTAAAATTTTCCTCATTTATTTCATCAATTGTTATTTTTCCATCCTTGTATTCCTCTGCTATTTTCTTGATACCGTCAATTATTTCTTCTCGCCCGCCGTAGGCCACAGCTATATTCAGGTAATATCCGTCATAGTCCTTGGTAAATTCCTGCACCTTCCTAATGGATTCCTGTAGATACTCAGGCACACTTTCAATACTGCCAATCACCCTCACCCTGATTTTATTCCTGATCACCCTCTGGTCTTCCATAAGGTTCAAAAGTGACCTGCTGATTAGCTGAAAAAGGAATTCAACCTCGCTATTTTCTCTTCTGAAATTTTCAGTTGAAAAGGCGAAAACAGTTACAACTTTTGTTCCGATTTCCATGCACCATTCAAGAACTTCTTCCAGTTTTTCTTTACCTCTAACATGTCCTATGTTTGAATCCATGCTGTTTTTTTTGGCATATCTCCTGTTTCCATCAGTAATTATTCCAACATGGTATGGGATCTTTCCATCTTTAAAAATTTGCTCAAGAAGTACCTTTTCGTAAATTTGTTCTGTAAGATCTCCCAATTTTCGACTAAAGCTCATTCTAACCACCTGAATTCAAGACTGTATAAGGATCTTTTAGTTGAATAACCATGTACAACTCTTTTCCTTTGAATCTCCAGGTTCATTGCCTTGAGTTCTTCCATAACCTTTCCTATTCCTTCTTGGTCTTCGACAAAGTATATATTTAAAATTCCGTAGTTTTTCAGGTGCTCAAGCACTAAATCAAGATTTTGATATCTGTTCACAGGATTATTCATTATTATTCTATCAAATAAATCAAACTTTTTTATTGTTTTATATGAATCCCCATTTAACGTCTCTATGTTAGAGAGCAATTTATTCTTAGCAATATTTTGCTCCAGCAAATTTATTGCTTCCGGGTTAATGTCGCACGAAACAATGTTGCAGTTCCTCACTTTTGCAATGTTGAGTGTGACTGGTCCGAGACCACAGAACATATCAAATATATTTTCTCCGTTACTAACAGATTTTGAAAGTAACAGGCGCTCGGTTGAAAGTCTGGGAGAAAAATAAACTTTTTTAACATTAACCGTCATCAGAATGTTGTTTTCCCTATATTCAGTTACGGGGTCATCTTCACCTCTTAGAATCTGCAACTCTCTGAGACGAAATTCTCCGTTTATTCCTTTATCCAGATATATAGTTCTGATATTCGGTTTAGATATCAGGATAGAATTTGCTATTCTGTCTTTGTCGATCCCTCTCCTATCGTGGATTATGGCTATCTCCCCTATCTGGTCGAAAGCTCCAGCATGCCCCGAAGGCTGAACTCTTACATCTCGTTTAACACTTTCAAGAATCACTGATTCCCCATGTTCATAATTCGAATTAACGGGTATCAACACGTTTTGGCCGTCTTTTTTTATTTCATACTGCTCCAGAAAATAACCACTTTTACGAAGCTTAAGAATTTCCTTCTGGGCCATTTCCTTTGGTACTTTGAGATGTTTTACACTATCCAGTGCGATCACCTATTAATTTAGCGTCTCTGATTATATTCTCTGCAAGTTTCATTGAAATACCCCGTATGCTTGCCAATTTCTCAATTCTTGACTCTGCCACGTCTTTTGCAGTCTTTAATCCAATATTCCATATTCTTCTTGCCCTTACTCTCCCTACGTTTGGAATTGCCACCAGATTCATTATTTCTTCCTTAACCCCTTCCCTAAGTCTGAAACTCAACACATCCAGTGGATATGAAAATTCTCTCCTAAACTCTGCAGCCAGCCTGGAGCCAGCTTTGGCAATCCATTCAGCAGTTGAAACTCTTCCTTCAATATCTCCAGATCCAACCTTGAATTTTTCCTCTATTTCGTAAATTGGGACTTCACCAATCCAATCATTCAGAAGCAATGCAGTTTTTGCTGCAGCCAGATCATCTTCATCTTCTGGCGAAATCTCCATTTGGGAGAAAAATTCCGTTAGAATAGGGCTGTCATCCCTATTCACATAAAGCGTCAAAATATCTGGTGTTTTGCAGATGTTATATAACATTAAAAGAGGTTCAGGCTGTCTATCATCTTTCTCCAGCATGTCAAGAATAATCTGTGATGTCTCTGGGTCAATATACAGGTTTGATGTTATGGTACCTAGCCTTTCAGGGGCAAGCAGGTCGTATTTTTCATTTATGAAACCGTAGTTTAAGAGATAATCAATAACGCTGTCAATATCCTCTCTCAAACTTCCCTTATCATTTTGATATGAATAAAATGTAGAGTCAAAGAAATCATAGACTTTCTGTCTGGAGTTGCAAAATCCATTGCTGATTAGAGCCAGTGTGTTGAATCTTATTATTTTTTCATTTCCCATTTTTGAAAGAACCGGTTCAACTCCGTTGATAAACATATCTTCAATTTTCTCCTTTGCGCCCTCAGATTGGCAATATATGAATGCATGCCCGAACTTATCATATTTTGGCCTTCCAGCCCTACCGAGCATCTGCTCAACTTCCATGTTAGAAATAAATGAGGAATAACCATCAGAGAATCTTGTCAGATCTCTTATCAAAACTGCTCTTGCCGGAAGATTAATTCCTGCAGCAAGAGTCGGGGTTGCCGTCAACACTCTAATCTTGCCATTCTTGAAATTTTCCTCAACGAATTGCCTCATTTTCATATCCAGTCCTGCATGGTGGAAAGCCACACCATGCATTACAGTCTTAGTGAGTATACTTACAGCTCTATCCCCCTCATCAGATGGAACCTCAACTCCTGCTGGATAAAACTTCTCATTAATGTGAGCCGCAATATCTGAACAAAACTTTTCTGCTCGCTTACGGGTGTTCAGGAAAATCAGGACCTGTCCACCATCACCGAGAATATTTTGAATGAGTTCGTAAATGTCAATTTTTGACTTCGATAACTCTTCAGAATTCTCATTAAATATCCTGTCTTTGAAAACTATGAATCTCTCTAGAGGGACAGGTCTAAAATCACTTTCAATCACAGTTGCGTTAAGCCATTCTCCGATCTGAGCTGCATTTTTAAGTGTTGCCGACAAACCAATTATCTGTAAGTCAGGGTTGACGAGTTTGGAGATAGTGCATATAACCTCAAGCGTGGGACCTCTGGTGCTGTCTCCTACATTATGAACTTCATCAACAACCATCACCGCTAGTTGATTGAAGTAATCGGGGTCGTGATGCATAAGTGAATCTGCCTTTTCTGAAGTGCATACTATAACATCAAATCTTCCAATCACTGCACTGCTGGCATCCAGATCGCCAACGCTAAGTCCAACTGAAAATCTGCCTTCTGAAAGAACTTTAAGTTCCTCAAATTTTTCTCTTGCAAGCGCTTTTAATGGAGATATATAAATTGATTTAAGACCCATATTCGCCGCTCTTAAAATCGCATAGTAAGCAATAAGCGACTTACCTGAGGCAGTCGGAACAGAAACTAGAACGCTGTTTCCATTTTCAATCGCATCAATTGACTTAAGTTGATGATCATACAACTTTACGTCCTGACCATCGAAATAATGTTTCTTGATTATTTCCATGGAAGAAGAGACCATTTTCAAGAATTCAAGAGACTATTATTAACATTTATGAACAAGATGATATTTTGATATTAAGTTGACGTTGACCTTCGAGAAATTCTCTACTTATAAAAACCATTTATCTTCGAACAATTGCCAAATAATAGCAGAAAAAAAATAAGCCCATTGAAAAAGGAAAAAAAGAATAGCACAGAAATATATGGAATATTATTGAATAGACCTTACGTGATTCTAAATATGGCGCAAAGCATCAATGGGTTCATCTCTGGACCAAGCGGAAGCAGGGTGGTAATCTCGAGTACGGAGGACAGGGACAGGGTTCTTAAAATGAGGGGTGAATCTGACGGGATACTGGTAGGTTCGCAGACAGTTGAAAATGACAATCCTGAACTAACTACACCCTATAACCCGGACCTTGTAAGAATAGTTATAGACCCGGATTGCAGGCTGAAAGAAAACTTCAAAATAATGGATGGTTCAAGAAGAACATTTGTTCTTAACAGTATCAGAGATGGAATATTCACAAATGGAGTAGAATTTGTTAAATGCAAAAAGCCTTTTGATCTTGCTTTTGCACTAGAGATCTTAAAAGACAGGGGAATAAGTAGATTGCTGGTCGAAGGTGGGGAATTCACGGCAGGAAGTTTTTTGAAATCTGGCTTTGTTGATGAGTTTTACATTTTTATTGGGAATCTAATACTGCCGAATGGAGGCAAAAGGACCCCTTTTACACTTAAAGAGGCAAGAAATGTTATAGTTGATGCGAATATTCTAAACGGTGGCATTCTGTTAAAACTGGATGCCTCAAAATTTAAAGGTAATGAAAATGAAGAGTAATGGTTACTTAAGATTGGACTGGGCAAGAAGGCATATGCCAGTGGTTGCAAGCATCAGGGAACGGTTCATAAAAGAACAACCCTTCAAGGGAATAAGAATAGGAATGGCACTTCATGTTGAAGCAAAGACCGGTATTCTGGCTCTACTAATGAAAGAAGGCGGTGCTGATGTTACCATGTCATCATGCAATCCACTAAGTACGGACGACGCAGTCGTTAAGTCCCTAATAGAAGATTATGGAATGAAAGTATTCGCAAAAAAAGGGGAAACAGAGAAAGAGTACTATGAATATTTAAACCGCGTAATTGACAGTAAACCTCAGATAATTGTTGATGACGGTGGAGATTTGGTAAAACTGCTTCACACCTCACGTTCTGAGATGAGAGATTTCGTGATCGGCGGTAACGAGGAAACCACAACTGGTGTTAGTAGACTACTGAATATGGAGAAGAAAAACCAATTGAAATTTCCTATGTTTGATGTAAACGATGCAGACATGAAGCACCTGTTTGATAACAGATACGGAACAGGACAGAGTGCACTTGATGGAATAATGAATGCAACCAACATATTGATAGCGGGAAAAACAGTCACTATAGTAGGATATGGTTTTTGTGGAAAGGGCGTTGCACTCAGGATGAAAGGACTCGGGGCAAACGTTATCATAACTGAAGTAGATCCAATAAGAGCCAACGAAGCATTAATGGAAGGATTTAGGGTAATGCCTGTTGAAAGAGCATTGAAGATATCTGACATGGTGGTAACGGTGACGGGCGTTAAATCAGTTGTAGATATTAACACCCTAAAGGAGTCAAAAGACGGAATAATCCTATCCAACGCTGGTCACTTTAACAATGAAATAGAGCTTGATAACCTTTCCAAAGAGAGCAGTTCTGTTGAGCAGGTAAGAGACTTTGTTAGCTGCTACAATCTGAAGAATGGGAAGAAGATTTATGTAATCGCAGATGGCAGGTTAGTAAATCTAGCAGCAGGACAGGGACATCCAGTTGAAATAATGGATATGAGCTTTGCAATTCAGGCTTTGACGGCAGAGCATTTATTAAAAAATCATAAATCTCTTGAAAACAGGGTCTATTCAGTTCCCAAGGAAGTGGATACCTCTGTAGCAATTATTAGATTAAAGAGTATCGGAGTGGAAATTGATACTCCAAGCGAGGAACAAATCAGATACAGAGATTCATGGGAAGAAGGCACATGAGATACAAGAAAAGCATTGTTCTAATAATAATGGACGGACTTGGAGATCGGCCATCAGAAAAATTTTGTGGCAAAACACCAATGGAAGCAGCATATATCCCAAATATGAACCATCTGGCAAGAGGATCGATATGTGGGTTGATGCACCCTTATGATTACGGGATAACGTGTGGATCTGACACTTCTCATCTCTCTATGCTTGGATATGATCCCAAGAAATACTACACGGGTCGTGGGCCATTTGAGGCAATGGGACTGGGGATGAAAGTAGAACCAGGTGACATTGCATTCCGAGCTAACTATGCAACACGTGAAGGAGATTTAATAATAGATAGACGGGCAGGAAGAATCACAAAGAGCACAGAAGATTTGAGCAGGGCAATCTCAATGACTGTTGACAACGTAAAAATAGAAGTGAAATCTGGAGTGGAACACAGGGCAGCACTGGTAATGAAAGGTGACAATCTTTCGGATAAAGTTTCCGATAGCGACCCGCACAGCACAGGGAAACGAGTTCTAAGTCCAATGGAATTGGAACCTTCTGGTGAAAAAACAGCAAAAGTCATAGGAAAATATCTGGAAAAATCAAGACAGATACTCGATAATCACCCATTCAATTCTGATCTGAAGAGACACGGTCTTCCCATGGCAAACGAACTTTTGCTGAGGGGAGCTGGTACTGTGCCAGAACTTGAAAGTTTCAAGCAGAAATATAACCTGAATTCAGCCTTTATAATTGGTATTCCAATGATAAAGGGACTTGCGGAAATGCTTGGGATGGAGGAAATAAAGGTAAGCGGTGTCACAGGAAGCACAAATACAAACTATAAGGGGAAAATAAAAGGAATAGTTGACAATGTGGCGAATTTTGATTTCATATTAGTGAATATAAAGGCGAATGATGTTGCCGCCCATGACCGAAACCCAGAACTGAAACGAGAAGTCATGGAGAAAATTGATGAAGCCATTGAACCTCTCAATCAACTTCTTGACACTTCATTGATAATATTTACAGGTGATCACTCCACCTCATCCATATCTGGAGAACATACTGGTGATCCTGTTCCAATCATGTTCTGTTCGGAAGGAATAAATAAAATTCCAGCAGATGGATTCAGCGAAAGCAAGTGTGCAAAAACTGGTTTCTCACTAAGGGGGATAAATGTCATGGACTATGCTCTCCAATTGACGGAGAGATTAGAAAAGTATGGGGCCTAGATCATCTCAAGAATAATTTATAATCTTCTCAACCTTTTCCATTAATTCCTTTGCTTTCTCTTCGCTCTGTGAATGTGAAAATATACGAATTATGGGTTCAGTTCCTGACGGTCTCATTAAAACCCAGTCATGGCCGTTCCTAACCTTGATTCCGTCTGTTTTATCCACTACATATGTGTTAAATTCGTTTACTATATCTACTTCTATCTTTTTGAAATCCTTCTCCGCCGGGACAGTCTTTCTAATTATAGAGAATTGTGGTATCTCTTTTATCAACTGGGATAGCTTCTTACCAGTACTTGACATTATGTCCATAACTATGGCGAGAGTCATAGCCCCATCCCTGCAGTACTGGTGGGATCCGTATATGATCCCTCCATTTTCCTCACCTCCCAGAGTGGCTTTCTCCAGGATCATCGTTCTTGAAACTATTGGTGCACCCACTCTTGTCCTTACGACAGTTGCACCCTTTTTGTTGCAAATTTCTTCGATGGCATCTGAGGAACTGACAGGTGTGACAACCTTATCACCCTTTTTAACAAAATATTGAACAAAAAGCGAGAGTGTTTTGTCTCCGTCTATAAAATTGCCCGTTTCATCTATGAAAACGGTTCGATCTGCATCCCCATCATGAGCAACTCCAAAATCAAAATCTCGCGAAGACACTAACGATATCAAATGCTTCAAATTTGCAGGTTTAGGTTCAGATTCTCTTGAAGTGAATAAACCATCTGGATTTGCATTTAGCGTGACCGTTTTACAGTTCATCTTCTGTAAAAGAGTAGGAGTTGTCTCGAATGCTGCCCCATTACCCAAGTCAGCACACACTTTGAAATTGCTATTTCTGATTCCCTCTAAATTTACCTTTCTTATCACTCCATCGATGTAGTCTGCGGATCCGGTGTTGTCGCTTGTATTAGTTCCAACGGATTTCCAGCTTGATACTGTAAAATTTTTCTGAAAATATATGGTTTCTATTTCCACTTCCTTCTCCCTTGCAAGTTCAGTGCCATCATCATCTATGCATTTAATTCCATTGAACTTTGGAGGATTGTGAGACGCTGTAATCATGACACCTGGTATATGGTGCATCTTGCAGTAATATTGGATTCCAGGAGTAGGCATAATACCAATCTTCACCACGTCTGTACCTGTGGAAACTATTCCAGCGTTGACGGCTTCAAGAATCATGTCCTTCGATAATCTGTTATCCGATCCCAGAGCTACTTTTCCCTTAAAATAAGTACCAATTGCCTTTCCAACAGCGACACAAAAGTCTGCAGTCAGTTCCTGATTAGGTATCCCTCTGATACCATTCGTTCCAAAGAGCCTCTGTGTAACCTCTTCCATGAAACCATATGTCGAATTAATATTTTAATTGAAATTATCAATTTCTGGAAAACGAAAGGGAAGCAATAAAACCACTACACATTTGCATGTAGATACATGAACTCCCCTCAACAAAGCATCCTTGTGCAATAGTGGTATGGATATTTGTCCGCCCCTATAATATGGGAAGTCAGTTCCCTACGAAGGAAGTCGATTAAAATGTACTGTTCGAAGGATCACATAGTTTTCAGCGACATGTTTCTCTGTGAAGGGAATGGATAGCATGATTCAAACCCTGCTGGAATCATGTTGTGGTCTGATCCCAGAAAGGGATAACAAATAACCTTCTTCTCCCGATAATTGAATACCAACTGGCCAACAGTTGCATTTAGATGAAACCATGTATAGGGGCATGGCAGTGACCAGCAGCAAGCTCCAGTCCTTCAGGGGCGGGAATTTAACTGCATATTGAACAATATGTATAAAACAGTTCAATTCTTGTAAAGATCATACGTTATGCCTCTCCAAACAATCTTTTCTTGTTTGTTCCCTTTCCACAGATTCCAAACATAGAAAAATGGCAGGAGTATCTGTATGAAAATAAAAACAAATTTTTTCTCTTTTAACCTGCGGTACATCTTGATTTCGTTGAGCAAGAGTGGAAGAAAAAGTACGCTGAACAGTGGTGAAATGAAAATTGACAAAATAGTAGACCCTGCAATCAGAAGGGATGACGAGCCATAGATCAAAACTCCCAGAGAATATGCTCTTTTCTTATTGCTGAGAAGTAATGAAGTTTGTCGCAGTGACCACTCCCTAAAAACCTTCCAGTTATCTGGAGAGAAAATCGTGACTTCCGCGTCTTCCACGTATGCTATTTTTTTGTTGTTTCTCTTGCATATTTCAGTCAGAGCCATATCGTCTGAAATGTTTGTATCAAACCAATTTAGGTCCTCATCATTTATCAGGGAATTTCTAAATGCCAGTGAACCACCCCATCCGAAAACTGTCATTTTCGATTGCATCATACTGTTACCTACAAACCCCCAAGCTGTTTTGAACTTGGACCAAAACCCATCTACCGGAGAAAAATAGGGAAATGTTGTCGAAATTCCATATGAATCATCAAGGAGTGGCTGAAGCATTTTCGTAAGCCATTTTGAACCTACATATATATCAGAATCCGCAATTATATAGGTGTCGTAATCCCTATTTTTCCTTATTGCTGTAGTTATTGCCTTGACCTTTCCACTTCCCTTTGTATTATTGCTTGAAATTAAATATTCTATATTTTCACTCTTGAGCGAATCAATGGCAGGATCCTCTTCTGAGTCTACAACTGCAACAATCTTATAGCGCTTGTATTCCTGGTTGCAAAGGCTTCTAAAGTTTTGGCGTTGATTATAATCCGTACCCTTACATGGAAGAACAACTAGAGTTTTGAAATCGGGTTCACCAGTATATTTGGTCCTATTCAGTCTGGGAATTGATAAAAATAACTGAAAAAAGAAAATCAGTATGAAAAAACCTATAATGATATAGAATAAAATATGAAAGAAATTCATTCTCAGACCAGGCTCATGTCTTCAGCATCAACCTGTCCTACACCCTTTATATTCCTGAGTGTTTCCTCTATCCTGTCCTGTTCCCCTTCCTGATCTTTTACAACAACTTCCAGGTTGAGTTTCTTTAAACCGAAGGCTATGTCCCTCTGTTCAAGATTAGATATTCTGCACTTTCCCTCTAGTTTTGCCCTGAGTTCTTTCTCTATGACTGCTAAATCCATTGAAGAATCTTCAGGCAATATGGAAAATGTGATGGCAACATCAGCCATTCAATCACCTATGGTCCCACGAAATTGCACTTTTCGCAGGTGTACGCTGTGTTATGTTCTCTGCAATTTCTGCATCGTCCTATTATGCTTTCTCCACATTGCGGGCAATCAAATAAGGAATAACCTTCGCCTACGAGACCTTTCCCACATGAACTGCAATCTTCCCTGTTTCCCATTAATTCATCCTCATTTTTCCACTTTATTTCAATTTGTTATTAATCTTTATTCATTTTTGAAGTCATTTCTCCATCTTTATCAGCTTTCTACAAGAATATATTATAATCATAAACATTCACCTTTATGCATCTGGAAGTTTCATCAATAGATGGAGGAAATTTGTTAAAAAATATTAATGCATTCAAATGCAGCGATGAACCCCCATATTTAGCAATAATGATCAGACCTTCACCGGGAATATGGGAGAATTTAATGGATCAAAACTTTCTATTTATAAAAAAGGACAAATCCTACCTAAATGTAAGCATCAAGCAGAGAATTGAAGTTGGGGATTCGTCTATATTCTTTGTTACTTCAGAAAGCAAGGAATTTCTTAGTTTGTTGGAAGAATGAGTGTTGATGGTTAAGAAAAAGTTCATAAATGAAAGAATTCAATTTATTAGAGACAAATTATGTACTGAAACAGATTACAATACCTCAGTGTACGGGGAAAAGCTAATCAATTCCCATGGAATGCATTTTAGAACATGGGATCCTAAGCGAAGTAAGTTGAGTGCGTCCATAATTAATGGAATGAAGGACGTTCCCATCCTGGAGGATTCTACTGTGCTGTACTTGGGAGCATCCTTTGGAACCACTGTAAGCCATATTTCTGATATTATCCCATTCGGAACTGTTTTTGCAGTAGAATTCTCTCCAGAGCCATTTGCGAAACTTTTAAAAATTTCTGAAAATAGGAAAAATATCTATCCTCTATTGGAGAATGCGAGAATGCCAGAAAAGTACGGGTTCTTCTTAGAGAAAGATCCGGATGTTATTTATCAGGATATTTCACAGAGAGATCAGATCAATATACTTTCAGTCAATCTATCGTACTTCCATAAATGGCAATATGCAATTTTGGCACTTAAAACAACATCTATTGATTCCAGTAAAAAACCTAAAGATATTTTGGAAGAATCGGTGAAGAAAATGAAATTGATAAAAAATATATACATAACTGAAGTAATCGATATTTCAAACTATCATAAAGGGCATTTTCTGATTGTAATGAGAAATATGGGGATCTCTTAAGCAAAGGAAACTTTATGAATTGGTTGAAAATGTCCAAAAATGCAAGAGGAAAATGAAGAAATATTTAATCTAAATTTCTTCAGAGAACTTAAATTTAATAGAATAAAGTGTAACAATTGTGGGAACTTTTTCTGGACAAAGGATTTCGAAAGGAAGACCTGTGGGGACCCTCCATGCGATCAATACTCCTTTATAAACAATCCTGCAGGTAAAAAACCACTGAGCGTCAGCGAAGTAAGGGAACTCTTTCTCACATTCTTCGGCGAAGACCATAAGAGACTTAACTCATATCCAGTAGTCCCACGATGGAGATCAGACGTACTCCTTGTCAATGCTTCCATATACGTGTTCCAGCCTCACGTTACTTCAGGAATAGTGAAACCCCCCGGAAATCCTATTGTAATGTCTCAACCATCAATAAGAATGAATGACCTGGACCTAGTTGGAACATCGGGGCGGCATCTGACAACTTTCGAAATGATGTGTCACGACTCATTTAATTATAATGGAAAGGAAATATATTGGAAAGATGGAACAGTCTCAAGATGTTACAATTTCTTTACACTTGCCGTTGGAATAGAGGGAAAGGAGATCACATACAAGGAAAAGCCTTGGTCAGGTGGGGGAAATGCAGGAAATGCTTTAGAAGTGTTCATAAGGGGAGTTGAAGTGGGAACGTTAGTTTTTATGAACCTGACGGAATCTCAGAACGGAAACGTTGTGGTAGATGGAAAAAAATACAGGGAAATGGACTTGAGAATTGTTGACACTGGATACGGTCTCGAAAGGATCAGCTGGTTGACAAAGGGATCCGCAAGTGTGTATGAATCCACGTTCCCAGAAGTGCTCGATCTTCTGCTTTTTAAATCGGGAATTAACAGTGTAGAAAGGGATGAAATGGGTATTATAAGTAAAATTTACTCGAGAGACCCAAATGAACCAGTCGAAGAAATAGAAAGGGAAGTTAAGGATGCAACAAAGGAATCAGATGTACTGGACTGGAATAAAGTGGAACTCATTCGCCAAGCCTACATTCTGGGAGATCATACCAGATCGATATTGCATATGTCAAGAGACTATGTGATGCCCAGTAACGTAAAGGTAGGATACCTCATGCGTATGCTCATGAGAAGATCATTCAGAGCAATGGAGTTTCTGAATTTGGATGTTGATATTCTTGATATTATTGATATGCACTTAAACAGTTTGAGATCCATAATCTCTGATTACCCGAAGGAGTTTCTAAGAGAGATTCTCAAAGATGAGAAAGTGAAATATGAGAGATCTATGAAGGAAGGGAAGGATATCATAGAAAAAATGATAAAAAGGAAGAAAAATATAGATATCGAAGACCTCATAGTTTTATACGATTCATATGGGATAATTCCAGAATATGCCCAAAAAATAGCCTGGAGTTCTGGGGTCAGGATAAATATCCCTATGAATCTCCATGAACTAATCGTTAACCGGCACGAGACAGAAGAAGATAGTAAGGAAACTAACAGTACCCCATCGTCATTAGAGGGGTTAGAAACAAGGCCACTATATTACGATGATGTTAAAATGAAGGAGTTTACGGCCATTGTTCTTGGATCAGAATCTAACTTAATAGTTCCAAATCAGACGGCATTTTACCCGACAGGTGGAGGTCAACCCCACGATACTGGATATTTCGAATTGGGTAGAAAGAAACTCAATGTTAGTAATGTATACAAATCAGGCAATGCAATCATTCACGAACTGGATGGAAACTTGGAAAAAGGCAGTCGTATAAAAGGATATGTTGATCAATTCAGAAGACACAGGCTGATGCTTCATCACTCAGCTACACATCTCATGGTAGGAGTCCTGAGAAAGGTTCTTGGAGAGCAGGTATGGCAGGCTGGAGCTCAAAAGGGAGTGGATACCTCAAGGCTGGACTTCACATACAACAGGAAGATTACACGGGAAGATATAGAAAACATAGAACACGCTTTGCTTCAGGAAATTGTACTGAACAGGAAAATAAGTGTCCGGCACGTTGATTGGAACGAGGCGATTAAAAAGTATGGATCCAGGTTATTTGAGGGAGGGGCTCCCTTAAGTAAAAAATTGAGGATTGTGGAAATAGAAGGACTGGATGTAGAAGGATGTGGTGGAACCCACCTTTCTTCCACAGGAGAAATCGGCTTCATTAAGATCGTGAGTATGGAAAGCGTGCAGGAAAACATATACAGAGTTGTATTTGCTGCAGGGGATGCAGCACTGGATATCGTAGAAAAAACATGGAATGAAATGATAGAGATTAAAAAAGAAGTAAGATCTACCGAAAATACACTTAGCAAAGTAAAAAGCACGGTAGATGAGATGATTTCTCTCAGAAAACGGCTTGGAGATCTGCATAAAGAGATCGCAGAAGAAAAAATTAAATCTGCAAAACCGATAATTGAGAGCAATTTCGAATATATCCAACTTAATCTTTCAGATTCAGATATGATAAAATTAGCCATTCCTGCGATTCTTTCCATGGGAAAAAATGCAATAATTTCTGGAAAGGGGAATAAAACAATAGTATCAAGGGATAATGATGTTCTGTCATTCCTATATCATAAACTGACAAATCAAGAACTATCTCAGAGGGGACCTGTTGTTTCCCTATCTTTGAAAGATATGATAAGTTAATAAACTAATATTTTTATTACGTTAAGGATAAATGAGTAAGGGAGGAAGCAGAAGATACGAAGAGGCGATTGTTGGAGCAATTTCCTCATATTTTACGATTTCTCATATCGATGAGGAAAGTGGAGTATATACCTTTAAAATTCCAAAAAAGAGTTACGATCCTGAAAAATTCAGGCTCTTGTATTATCAACTGAGGACGACTGGGTACTATGCTTACAGCAACGGAGAAGATGAGATAATAGTTTTCAAAAAATCTGTAAACCCGAGAAAAAATAAACTTAAGGTACTCTTGCTCGTTCTTACTCTCTTAACCATATTTTACGCAGGTTACAGTTACTCTTCCACTTATTATGTGACTTTCCCCCCCATTAAGGTAGCTTTATTCGCTACAATATTTTTCCTCATTCCAGTCTCATCAATTCTTTTTGTGAGAGAACTCCCAAAATACTTATTAAGAAAGAAAAGAAAACAGAGTTATTCTTTACCAATCCTCGTTCCCAATCCGTTTTTAATGGGAACCATGGGAATTATTAACAGTACAGATGAGCCGTTTTTAAATCCAAACGACGAAATAACTGCAGGATTTGTCTCAATTGTCAGCGGTTTTGGTTTTTCCATAATTTTAATGATTCTTGGATATATGGGATTTTCACTTTACAATGGTCACTATCTACCAACAGATGGAGCTCTCAGTGCGCTGTACTCTCCAGTTTTCATAAAATACTTAGGAGGAAGATTCATTCCGGACTTTGGATATTTAGATCCTCTGTCCCTGTCAGGCTGGGTAGGAATAACTTTCACGGCATTCAATAGTTTCCCAATTGGATTAATGGACGGTGGATTACTACTTTCCGGGATGAAAAGAACATTAAGGGTAAACATTTCTTATATTTTCCTTACAGTAATGGTGGCTATCTCTCTAACCTACCTATCATGGTTGATATTACCACTGTTTTTAGCTTCTCTTGGAATGGGAACCATAGAACCTGCAGACTCAAATGTTACTATTTCAAACAGAAAAACAATTTCAATTCTGACAACGGTTCTGGTAATTGGTGTTATCGCTCTTACACCATTTCCCGTCCATCAGTCGAGTCCTGTGGTAAGCATCAGTGAGTCCGGTCAATGGCAAATTGTAGGAAATGTCACTTCAAATCAGGCTAAGTTTGAAATTAATATAACGAACATCGGGCTGATCAGTGTGGAACCAGCATTCTCCATTTCGCCCAGTATGCCAATGGAAGTTGCAACAACATCTGGTCTCATTCTTCCGGGACAAACGAGTGACTTTTCCATAACACTCAACACAACAGATTCCTGTCTTGGTCTCCAAGATGTTAAATTAGGAGTTCTGGTTGGCACAATACAGAAAACCATTGACTTAAATTATCTTAAGCTAAATTCTTCTGATTCGTTCACCCATACAATAGTTGACGTTTCAAATAAAACAGGAAACAACTTTACAAATATTACCTTTTCAAACAGGGGCCTTACGTATCAGAATGTAACACTTGCAATCGCCGGACCAATGTGGTGGCATTATAAAGTAAGCATCAACGATAGCTCTTATGGTAATAATGAATTCAAAGTTCTAACATTTACTGGATCAGGATCAAACACAACAGGTGGAATAACATTTCCAATGGCAGGAGCTTCGAGTTCATTTAGTTATATCACCGTATCATTACAGTATAACAAAATTCCAGAAATACCCATATACGTGGCAATTTACAACAACACTTATACAGGTAGTGTCGCTATCTTATAGGTAAATGACTTTAACGATTGGGTTCTTCATAAATCCTAAAGCCGGGGAAGGAATCAATTATAGGAAGAACGGATCTGATAGAATCGGAGATGTTCCAAAATTTAATTATGCCGCAGGAAGGGCAATGAAATTCTTGGAATCTCTCAACAGATATTACAAATTTAAAACTGCTTCAGGTGATATGGGAGAAACTGTCCTGAAGAACGCTGAGTTTCAGGATGTTGAAGTGATTTATGAAAGCGCAGATAACAGCACAATGGATGACACAATTAAATTCGTCAAAATGGCAGAGAACGTATGTGATGTGATTCTGTTCGCTGGTGGTGATGGCACTGCCAGGGATATATTCTCAGTCAAACCGGATATCCCTGTTTTGGGCATCCCTTCTGGAATGAAGATGTACAGTTCCGTTTTTGCCAGAGATCCTGAAGAGGCATCATATCTTCTGGATCTATTTTCAGCGGGAAAGGGAAAAATAGTTCAGGCGATTATTGAAGATGCAAATGAGGAAAAAATGGAGCACGGTGATCTGGAAATCAGGAGGTACGGAAAATTGAAAAGCCTATCTGCTCCAGGTATTCACAAGGATCCAAAGATGGTGTCTTATAAATGGAGCGAAGACAGTATAGCAGAATACATTGCAGATAACATGGATTCCTCATATTATCTCGTTGGAACGGGGTCAACCTGTAAGGGGATCATGGAATATCTGGGACTTGAAACAACAGTATTTCAGGTTGATCTTATCAGGAATGGCAAGTTGATTAAGAGTAACTACTTTCCACAGGATTTCGAAAAGTTCATTGATGAGGGAGTATCACTTAAAATTGTAGTGTCTCCATATGCGGGCAATGGTTTTTTTCTTGGGAGAGGGAATAGGCAGATAGACGCAAGAGCGATCAAAAGGGCAGGGAAAAATAACATAATCGTAGTTTCATCTGAACGAAAATTGGAAACAATTACAGGACTTGTGTATGATGTAGAAGGCATAGAGGAGGATTTCTTTGGAAAATATCTCAAGGTTTTGACCGGATACGGCAACTTTAAAATGATCCCACTGATAATATAGGATAATTTAAATTGAATACTAACATGGGTCATTCCTAGATGCAGAGAACATTTTCAGATCTTACAAAGTATATAAAGCGAGCACCCCCACTTTCCACATCATTTTCTGTATTGTTAATTATTTTTTTAATAGAATTTTTCAGAACATTCAATTTAACCAAGGCCTTCCTGTTGATCATTCTGACAGGTGCAATTACACTTTTCATTGATCATATATTGTCAAAAAAATTTAAGTCAAATCTGAATCTGAAGAAGAATGCTTTTTTACTGGCTATTTCAATGGTAATATTCTATCTCGTTTTCGTAATCTTCCAGGTAGCATTTCCCTTCTTAGTGACTCAAAATATAGCTATCTCTCTTTCATTCACTTCATACTTCAGATTTCTTGTTTTCTACACATATCTGTCAGATGATGACAGTGTTAATTATGTAAGCGCCCTAGCATTTACCCTGTCTTTCACACCATTTTATGTTTTCTATTCTGACTATACGGTGCTGGTTGAAACAATTATTTACGGCCTTATCTCAACCTACCTTGCATATCTTATGATAATTAAATCGACCGAAAAATTCAAGAGTAAGTATAAGGAAGAACCAAGAAATCTCATCAAGTTCTTCCTTTACAGTTCTACTAACCCAAACTATGCTCACTTTGGAAACAGATTTTTCAGCAAAATTTATTCGGAAAAGAGATCAGTTCCAGTAAATTTCATAAGGATTCTTAATCCTAAAGGCACTGAAAAGTGTACATTTGTGTTCCCGTATATTCATCCAGGACCCTTTGGGACGGTGGGCACAAGCAATCTTCCTGTGAGGCTTCAAGAGAAGATGAGTGGTATTGGTGGAGATCTTCTTGTTTTTCACACAAGTACAACAAATAACAACAACTGCTCAGGAGATATTGATATTGAAAACATAGCTGAGGGAATAAAATCAAACTGGGGAGGTAATTCCAGATCTAATACGATGTCATTCTTCACGCACGAGGAAAAGGACGGAATAATAATTGACGGGATGGTTTATGGGGATTTCGGTTTCGTAGCATTGAACCCTGGAGAAAGAAAATTTGATGACATTGAAATAACACAGGGCCTAGAATTGATGAAAAATATGAAAAGCAAAGGAATAATGCTAGACGTGTTGGATGGCCAAAATAATTTCCAGCATGCTGGAGATGCGATTACTGACCTATCTCCATTCAGGTCAACCATTGAAGATGTGTTTACAAAAATAACCCCTACTCATCCAGCTAAGATGGGTTATTTTCGCGCACAGATAAACTCCAATGCAATCGGCCCAATGGGAGGACAAGCATGCGTCTTTAGGATCGATGATAGAATGTTTGGAATCCTTTTAACAGATTCCAATAACATCACTGGAGACTTGATGAAAGCAATTCGGAAAAAGGTCAGCGAAAAGCTGGACTATCTTGCAATATACACAACAGACAATCATATAGTTAACCAAAGTGGACTGGATATGAATCCTCTCGGAGAGAAAGACGACATTATGGAACTGGCTGGAAAATTTGAAGGGATATTAAACAATGCAATTGATGACCTGGAAGACGTGGAATTCATACATGGAAGCGCAGATGTAAATGTAAATATGGGATCTGAAAACTCCTACAATGAACTGATGGATATGGTGTTTCATTCAATAAAAAGGGCTAAGTATATCGCCTTTACTACGGTTTCACTCACTTTCGTGATTCCCTTCATACTTTCCATAACTGGCATCATTTTCAAAATTCCCTTTATAAGATGACTGTCTTCTCAGGTAAAGATCAAGGATGGCGAAGGCAGTCAGGCATTGAACTACTGGTACCGCCCTTATGGCAATGCATGGATCATGTCTTCCCACAACAGATATGGTTGAAGGAACCATAGTTTCAACGTTGATAGTCTTCTGCTCCCCTCTGATTGATGATGTTGGCTTCATTGCAATTCTAAAATCGATTGGATCACCATATGTTATACCACCCAGGATGCCACCATTATGATTGGTTGCGGTATTTATGACTCCTTCTGTTAATACAAATGCCTCATTTGACTTGCTCCCTTTCATTTTTGTTAAATCAAATCCTGAACCAAATTCGATCCCCTTCACTCCAGGTATGGAAAACATGAGGTGAGAAATAATAGATTCGACAGAGTCAAAAAAGGGTTCTCCAATTGCACTCGGAACAGATTGTATAACTGTTCTTATGGAAGCACCTACAGAATCCCCCTCTGCTTGAAGCTTCTTTATCAGTTCTATTGCCCTGAGGTTTGCATTTTCGTCAGGTATCCTGCTTTCTCTGGAATATACATCCTCCTCACCCCTAAAAGAGTGATCCCTCAATTCAATGTCTCCCATGGAATCAATATAACTCGAAATCCTAATACCAAGAGTCAAAAGAATCTGTGCCGAAATCGATCCTGCTGCAACCAGTGGGGCAGTCATTCTTCCGGATAAAAACCCCCCTCCAGAATAATTCCTGAAAGGACCGTATTTCATGTACAGGCTTAAGTCTCCGTGTCCCGGCCTGGGATTATTTTTAATCTCGTCATAATGTCTTCCTATCTGATCCTGATTTTTCATTACTATTGTAATCGATCCCCCATCCGTGAAATTGTCTTTAAGGCCTGAGATAATTTCACATTCATCGGACTCCTTTCTTTGGCTAGTTAAGCTGCTCTTCCCTGGAGCTCTTCGTTTCAACCATTTATTTATATCTTCTTTATCAATTTTAAATCCTGAAGGAATTCCATCCAGTACGACACCAACAGCTTCACCATGGGAAGATCCAAATATGGTTAGACCTATCCTATCTTTGAATGTAAAACTCATAATGAAAGAGAATTTAATCCTCTACTTTATCCTATGTATGATGTCATGTTTGATTTGAAGGAAGACGCTTGGATTCAACTATTTTTATAAGCATTTCCAGAATCTTTCCCCTTATGATTGCTGGATCACTCGTAAGAAATGTTCCCTTGATCAATATGACGTACGTGTTAAGGGTGGTTTCATCAATTGCGAGAAATGGTTCTCCCTTTATCTCTTCAAATTTTTTAATCTGATTGAGAATCTCATTTTTTACCTGGTCAAAATTGAGGTATTTGGGAATTTCATACCTTACCTGCACCGAGGGTGTTTTTGATACTTTTCTATACGCACCCTGTGTCAGCACATTGTTTGCTATTTTAACTATTTCTCCCCCATCTGTAAGAAGGGTGGTATAATTTATGCTTATGTCCATCACAGTTCCAGAAAATCCGTTGTTATAAAGAAAATCACTCGAGAAATATTTTGGGGCTATTACCCCATAGGCAATGCCGAATTGCCAGGCATGAATCCAAACCTTATCCCCTATCTTAAACGGTCTTGTAACTATCAGCAAAAGACCTGCGAATTGGTTTGCCAGCACACTCTGAGTTGCCAGCCCAAGCACTGCAGCTAGAAAAGTACTTCCCAGTATAATGGAAGATACATTTATTCCAAGGGCGGAGACTACGGCCAGTGCAATTATGAAATATCCAACTAGCCTTACTGTGAAAATTATGGGATGAAGAGTAGACCTCTCAAGGAACTTGGAAAGAAATCTACTCAGATAAGAAAGAATCACACGGATAATGAAGTACGAGACTATGGCTATGATTATGGCATCTATGAACTTGGAGTACCCGATCACACCATTAATTGCTTTTGCGTAGTTGGCTGGTAACAGCGCAAAAATTTGTTTAAACGAGTAAACAACGGCAAGGAGTACAACTAGAACTGCTACCAGTGCTCCTATGGAAAATAGTGTTCTGATCCTTCCCATGGCGCTTTATTGAATTAAGGTTAAAAAATATTCAGTTTTAAAGCAATGTTGCTCTAAATTTTTCTAAACTTCTTCCAAGTCTCGACACAATTTCAGTCCTATGATCCTCTGCAGAATCGACAAAAACTGATATTTTTAGGACGTAGGTGTTGAGAGTAGTTTCATCCACGAAGTTTTGAATCTTATCATTCTCTATACCCATTTTTGAAAACTCTTCAGTAATGACATTTTTAACCAAATCAATAGAAACTGTTTTTGGGAATTCATATCTAAGTTTGAATGGCATTTCAAAGGTTCTTCTTATCTGATATGCTCCAAGTGCGATCAAGGAATTGGGTATTTTTATAACCACTCCACTGCTATCTATTATTGTAGTGTAAGTTATTGTTGTATCCATATATTTCCCCACAATTCCCTGTGAGTACAGTATATCCTTGGAATAATATTTCTGGGAAATCACTGCAAGTTGGGCGGTTAACATTGGACTAGAGGAACTCCATGGAAATAACCATATAACCTCTCCTTCTTTCATTGGTTTTGTATACTCAATCAATAAAGCTCCCAGTATATTCATTATTACACCCTGTCCCGCGAGTGCAAGAATAGCTGTAAGGAACAAACTTCCTGTCACTAGAGAAGTGAGGTTTACATCAAAGGCCGATATCACAACAAGGCTAATGGATAGATACATTAGAATGTTGATTAGAAAATAGGCAGCAACCTGCCTCGTTCTATCACCTTTGATAATCTTCCCAGAATAAATCAGTCTTTTAATCAACCTGAAAAAAATGATTATTGCGGTTAATGTAAGAGCAATATCTACAGTGGTAGAAATAATACCTGGGAGTTTTAGAATGTACTGAGAAAGAAAGTATGTGAACAGGAAAATGGCCCCAAATAGTAATGCCAAGGTGCTGGTATATTCCCATATCTTCTTGAGATTTTTATCCATGATCCATCCTTAGACTGTTGAAAGTACACATTGCATGATTGGAATGCATGCATTTCTCTTTTTTCCACTGTCATCCTCAGTTTCTATAATGTAAATGGATTGATCAATGCCGACCAAAGTTCCCTTGAAATAAAGTTCTGGTGTCAGTGACTCCTGATATTGACCCAATATGAGTGCCCTAACTTCCTTACCTACAAGTTCATTTAAATTCATACAACTAAATGATTGAATTGTAAAAAAATATTGTGTAAATTATGGTGTTACTATTGATAACAGAAACACTATAAATCCAACAATGACAAAATATGCAGTGTTTGTTACATTCTGGCTTACAAATTTATAATAAAGTCCACCCACTTCTATCAGTAATATCCCTAGAAAGAATAGTGGATATCTTAGACTTGCTTTCATTAGTTTCATCATATCAATCACAACCCAAATAGCACTGGATTCACAAACAAGTGTGCAGCAACTCCTCTTATGTAAAGATCTACAAGGAAGAATGAAGCAAGGCTCACCCATGCCATTATTTCATGGTGGTCGTTTAATTTTGTGACTCCATTAAAGAAGGACCTCCTGAAACTTTTCTTGTTTACAGGGCAACTGTAACAATCAACATTTCCTCCAGTAGCATGTCTGAAGAAATGGCAGGAGAATGTGTAAATAGTAACCCATAGCGTGTTCAGTATTAGAAGGAGCGCTCCCAGTGTAAAATCGCCCTTGTAGTCAAGTGCAATAAATATGTCATAGTAGAAGAATGGTAATATTGCGACTGCTGTGTACCAGAAGTATCTGTGTAGGTTTTCAAGCCTGAAAATACTTGTTTCTCCAGAATAAAGTCTTCCTCTTTTTTCTCCAGAAAGGTCATCCTTCTTTGAGACGTTGCTGAAATTTGTCACGCCGCAGGCAACAGGATGTCTAAAAAGATGCCTATGGTAATCCTTCCTGTATGCATAGCAAGTTGCCCTGAATCCAGCCACGAGTGGAAGCACTAGTATTGTAGGCGAGTAGAATGGATCTGTTAATCCATCTATGGGCTTTGATAGATCGAAAGTGCTCATCAAATATATGGCTAAAAGGGCAACGAATACAAATGACCAGAATCTGATTTCGCCAAACTCTCTCGGGAATTTTGCTATTTTTTCCATTTTTGTTTCTTCTTTAGTACTAAAAGACATTTACTGCACCACCTTTTCTTTACCTCTCCTATTCTTTAGAACCATCGCGATTGGATCGTATTTCCTGTCCACCGCCCTCTCCTTTTCCTGTATTATGGCATTATCAGTTATTCGTATGTGTTCTGGGCAAACTTCCGTGCAGCATTTTGTTATGTTGCAGTAGCCCATTCCACCCATATCGTTGAGAAGCTTTGACCTATCCAATCCATCCAGTGGGTGCATATCCCAGGATGCTGCCTTCACTATGTGTCTTGGTCCGAAATATGGCGTAAAGTGCTCCCTGACCACGTGACACACATCCATGCAAAGAAAACACTCTATACACCTCTTGAACTCCTTTGATCTTTCAACATCAAGGGGATTGATTCTCCAAGGTTTTTCTAAATTATCCCTTGGTGTAAACATGGGTATTTTTCTTGCAATTTCCCAATTTCTGGAAACATCAGTAACAAGGTCCTTAATGAGTGGAAATGCAGCCATTGGGGCAACATTGATGTCTTGTCCAATCTCATCAATTCTGGTTTTGCACATAAGTGAAGGTCTCCCATTTATTTCAGCAGAACAAGATCCGCACTTGCCGGCCTTACAGTTCCATCTTATGGAAATAGTTGGATCGACATGCTCCTCCACATATCTGACGGCGTCAAGGACAACCATCCCATCCACCTTTGGAACGCTGTATTCAACAAATTTTCCCTCTTTTTCGGTCTCAGGATCAAACCTGAAAACTTTTATTTTAACATCTTCGCTCATTCATACACCTCAGGCTTAACATATGCTTTATAATCCTCTGGCATTTCCTCAACTGCTTTTGTATCGAACATCATTTCCCCATTTTCTCCACTCCATGTAAGGATATTCTTCTTCCATTCAGGATCCTTCTTTGGGAAGTCAGTTCTGGTATGTGCACCCCTGCTCTCCTCTCTCATCAGAGCGCATTTTACCAAAGCTTCGCAGGATACCAGCATATTTCTCAATTCTAAACAGCCCAGTAATCCATGATTGTATCGTATCAGGCCCTTTGTTCCGACCTCTGGAAATTCATGTTTGATCTCATCTATATCCTTTAAAGCGAGCTTTAGTCTGGCAGCATCCCTGACTATTCCTGCATTTTCGCTAATGGAAGTGGTAAGTCTGTCAATTAAATCATAAGGGTTCTTTCCATCCTCCTTAAAGAAACTCTCTATTTCAGAAATGACTTTTTGGACATCTTCGTTATCGACATCTTCAAATTT